>NZ_JBMDKJ010000010.1:0-175779 GCF_057809655.1 Niveispirillum sp. FG148 | reverse complement strand
GATCTGCCAGGGCCGGCCGGATCCGCAATGGCGGCCCGCTTGCTTTCTTCCCCGGTCGCCCGAGGGCGGCCTCCTCGCGGGACAAGAAAGCGCGGGTCCCCATCCTCCGCTGCCGCTCCGGCCCGCAAAGCGGGTGCGAACCCGGCCTGCGGCCCTGGCCGGCGATCCCCATGAAGGCCGCGGAGGGCGTGGCCAACCGGAGATCCAGGAGGCCGCCATGACCCGCCTGAGCACCCATTCCCTGTCCCCCGATGATGAAACACCAGCCGCATTGGTCCCGTCCGCCCACCTGCTGGAGGAGTTGCAGCTCTATGGATATCGGCCTTTCCAGGATGAGCCGGACCCGCGCCCCTTGCCCGATGCCGAGCAGGCCCGGGCCGAGATCGGGGCGTGCCTGGAAACCCTGGCCGGCCTGCTGACCGGTACCCGGCTGGAGGACGATCTGGGCGACCTGCTCTGGGCCTGTGTCAACGTCTTCCACCGCCGCATCGCCGGTCTGGAGCGCGACCTGGACAGCAACGAGCAAGCCCAACTGCGCAGCCAGATTGAGCAGGACGGCTCGGAAATCCGCTCCGTCGAGCTGGAGCGGCTGACGTCGGAAGGTATCGGGCTGATCGAGCGCCGCAATGCCTTCGAGTTCTTCCGCGACGCTGCCGCCGAGATGTATGAGGCCCTGACCGGCTCCACCTGGCGCCCCCGCCAGGGATCGCAATTGAGCCACCGGACCCTGACGGCGGCGGTGATCGACAGCCGTGATCACATTGCCGCCCGCCGCTACGCCGACACCAATGTGCTGATACCGCCCGGTCCCAAGATCGCCTTTGCCGGCGGCGTTGAGTTCAACGACGTTGATCGCATCTGGTCCGCCCTGGACAAGGTCCATGCCAAGCACCCCGACATGGTGCTGCTGCACGGTGGCACCCCGAAGGGAGCCGAACGCATCGCCGCCTGCTGGGCGGATCACCGGCAGGTGCCGCAGATCGTCTACAAGCCCGACTGGACCCGCCACAAGAAGGCAGCACCGTTCCGCCGCAATGACACGCTGCTGGAGGCCCTGCCCATCGGGCTGGTGGCCTTCCCCGGCTCCGGCATTTCGCAGAACCTGGCAGACAAGGCGCGCAAGATGGGCATTCCGGTGTGGCGGTTCGGGGGGTGATGGGTGTTCCCCGACCCCTGTTTCCTGCCTGTGTTGGCCATGGGAACCGAGGCTGCCGGCGACATGTGCCGAAACTTCCCCCGGTCTTTTTAAGCCTTTTTCACGAACTCCGATTTCAAATTCATTGCGCCGATACCATCGATCTTACAGGCGATGTTGTGGCCATCGGCCCCGTCCACAAGGCGGATGTTTTTCACTTTGGTTCCGCCTTTGACGACCAGGGATGATCCCTTGACCTTCAGATCCTTGATGACCGTGACGCTGTCACCATCGGCGAGCGCGTTTCCATTGGCATCGTGGATGGTGCCAAGCCCATCCGCTTCCTGTGCGCCGGTCTCGCCAACGGTCGCTTGCTGGCTCCATTCGTGGGCGCATTCCGGACAAACCCAGATGCTGCCGTCCTGATATGCATGTTCAGACCCGCACTCGGGGCATTTCACGTCACTGTCCATCATCGACCTCGTCATTGGGCGGCGCGAAACTAATGCACGGATGAGGCGATAGGAATTGCAAAAGACGGAGGTGGACTGCGCGATCTCTATCCGCCACGTTCGCATTGCGCCAGCGATCGTTTGCGGTCGCAGATAAAGCCTGTGTCGGTTGATCCCGCCGGGAGTGGAGTCCGCTCTGACGCGGGGCGATGGGTTGGAGCCCGACACCGCGCCCGCCGTCGGGTTCAAGGTCCCAGGGTTTCGGCTTTGGCCGTCCTTTCGGCAGCCAATCATCGGTGCTTCCCGTCTCAGCAAAGCGGGATACGAGGGCTTCGTCGCGCTGTCTATGGGCAAGGCGGGCTTGCCGCCGACGGTGGCTTGGGTCCGTCCGGGGAAGGCGGTACATCGTGTCGTGACTGTGTGCGGATGACGCACGCAATCGTCTCCTTCCGGCCTCTGTGTTCCCAGTCCATCCCCGCTGTCCCTCCGATGGCGTAGAGCCCGCGGTGCCCCTGCCAATCCTCGGGTTTGAGAAAATTTCCCCTGCCGGAACCACCCCGCCAGGGACGGGGACCCCGGTTCCGGCATTCCTCGCGAAGCAAATTTTCTCACCCTCAGGTCCTCCACTTCGTTCCGGTCCGTCGCTTCGCTTCCGATGGCATGGCCGCCTATGCGGGCTCTGCCGCCGAGGACATCGCGGGGATGATCCTGCGACCAGCAGCGAAGGAGACAGATCATGGCCCTTACCCTCGGCACCTTCACCAAGCTCGACGATGGTGTCTATTCCGGCATCCTCAAGACCCTCAACGTCACCGCCAACCTCACCATCGTGCCGACGGACAAGCTGTCGGAGGATGCTCCCGATCATCGCGTCTATGCCGGCAACGGCCAGCGCTACGAGATCGGCGCCGGCTGGAGCCAGATCGCCAAAACCAGCGGTCAGACCTACCTGAACCTCAAGATGGGGGCGCCCGAACTCGGTCCGTCCTCCCTCTACGCCCGCCTTGTCAAGCTGGACCAGCCCGCCGACGAAGGCCATACCCACATCATCCTTTGGGAGCCACGCGACCGCTGATCCGCTTCTCCGAAGCCCCGTTCCGGCATTGCCCGGGACGGGGCTTTTGTCTGTCCAGCGCCAGGGGGATCGAAAACAAGGGGGGTGGATTTTCGAGCGTCCTCACGCACGCCCAGGACCGACATGCTGATCCCACCTGCGGCGATATCCGCCGCTTGAGCTGAGGGAGATTGGTATGGAAGACGAGGTGAACCGGGCTGCCCAGGCTAGGAAGGGCAGCCCCTTTCTCAATACCGCACAGGCTGCTTTCTATGTCGGCCTGTCGCACCGAACCCTGGAAAAGATGCGCCTGACGGGTGGTGGTCCGCGCTTTCGCAAGCATGGGCGATACGTTCGCTATCATATCGATGACTTGGATTCATGGTCGCAGGGCGAGCGTCGCGACAGCACCTCGGACAAGGGGGGCTTGTTATGAACAGCCTCCCGAGAGCTGGCCGTCGGCCATCGCGCCGGCGTCGTCTGCCACGCGCCATGCGCCACAAGGTGCTGATCCTGGCGGGCCTCGGGTTGGCGGCGCTGGGCTTCGCCAGCCTGGGTCGCCCGGCGCCAATCCTAGTGTGGAACAGCAGCGCATCGGCCCCTGTCGGCCTCTATCTGGTGCTGCCGGAAACCCGTTCACGCACTGGCGACATGGTCCTGGTCCGCCCGCCCGATGCCATCGCCGATCTGGCCGCTCGGCGGGGCTACCTGCCGCGAGGCGTGCCTCTGATCAAGGGGGTAGCGGCCGTCGGTGGGGACGAGGTTTGTGCCCGTGGCGACGAATTGTCGATCAATGGCGATGTGGTTGCGCAGCGGCTGAAGACCGACAGTTTGGGCCGCCCGCTCCCCTGGTGGGAAGGATGTCGCCACCTGTCGGCTGGTGAAATCCTGTTGTTGATGTCGGCCGCAGGCTCCCTGGATGGGCGCTATTTCGGGCCGATCCCATCGGTGCATGTCATCGGCCGGCTGGTGCCGTTATGGCGGCGCTGAGATTGGGTGGCGTGCTGCTGGCAATGGTGCTGGCAGGGCCCGTCCTGGCGGTCGAACGGTCGCCCTACGAGGCGGAGATGGTTGTGGCAGCCGAGCGTTTCGATCTGCCGGCGGCTTGGATCAGGGCCGTCATCAAGGTGGAAAGCGGCGGTGATCCAGGTGCTGTTTCGTCCAAGGGGGCGTTGGGCCTGATGCAACTGATGCCCGATACCTGGGCGGAAATGCGCGACCGTTACGGCATTGTCGGCGATGTATTCGATCCCGCCGCCAACATCATGGCGGGTGCCGCCTATCTCGCCGAGATGCGGGACCGCTTCGGCTATCCCGGCCTGTTCGCGGCCTACAATGCCGGTCCCAGCCGTTATCAGGCGCATCTACGCCAGGGCGTATCGCTGCCCGTCGAAACCAGCACCTATCTGGGCAGGTTGGACATTGTCGGGGCGGAGCGCCACGAGATCCAACGGCTCTTCATGCCCATGGGCACGGCGGACAAGCGCCTGTTCGTACCAATTTCCCGGCCATCGGACCGACATTGATGGTCCCCGATGCCCGGCATGAGTGGGGTTCTCTCATCTCGGTCAGGCCCATCGTACCAGCCAGACCGAGACGCCCGTCAAGGATGCGCGGTCCCCCCGAATTGCGGTGCAATTCGGCTCCCCCGCGCCCCGCTCCGCGGCGCCTTCGGCGTCCTTGACCGCCGCCTCTCCGGCTGAGGAGGGAACCCCGTCCTCGATGATGGGGACGCCAGCCAGGGAGGTTCCCATGTCCTTCATTGCAACGCATCCGCAGGCCGCAATCGACCGTTTCGCTGCCTTGGTCGATGACGTCCGGGTCGAGTTCGGCGAGGAAGGCCTGATGGCCAATGTCGAGCGTTTCATCAGTGCCGAACGGCCCGATTTCATCTGGGATGGCCGCTTCCAGGAGCATTATCTGGGCGAATGGATGGGCAATGATGACGGTGCAGAAGGCCTCTACTGCATCCTCATCCTGAGCCATTTCCGGGGCGAATTCATCGTCGCCAGCTGTGTTGTTGATGGCGATGAGCGTCTCCATTCGATGACCCGCCAGCGTGCCTATGCCACGCGCGACGCCGCCGAGAAGGCCTTCCAGAGTGCCGCATGTCGATAGGCGGCGCTGATCGGGGAGCGGCGGTTCAGGCCGTCGCTCCCTTTTTTTCCAGCATGAGAACGTAGAAGGGCGTGGATAAGCGCGGGTGCTGACCAGGGGCGCTGTAGGGCAAGATGAAGCGGTGGCGCCAGCGCCCCCGTAACCCTCTGTCTGCACATCCTTTTAGGGGTTCGGCGGTGGCGC
The DNA here is from genome assembly GCF_057809655.1 of Niveispirillum sp. FG148. NCBI lineage: Bacteria > Pseudomonadati > Pseudomonadota > Alphaproteobacteria > Rhodospirillales > Azospirillaceae > Niveispirillum > Niveispirillum sp. FG148. Next base: position 170,837 of record NZ_JBMDKJ010000010.1, on the reverse strand, counting down.
CACGGCGGTTGGGCCGGTGCCATTCTGGCGCCATGGCCCCGGGATGCCCCATTTCAGCTTCGGATCGGGAGGTGCCGCGATGTTCGCTGACGATCATGATTTCCAGCCCCGTCTGGGCCGGATGCGCAGTGTCTCCGGGCGTCGCGGCAAGCGCTTCCTGAACCGGGTGCTGGCGGCGACCGTTCTGGCCAATGGCGGGCCGGTCAGCTTCAGGGCGCGGAAGACCCACTTCGATGGCAGTCGGATCGGGCGGGGTGCCGGCGTCGGCCGGGTGCTGGCATCGCGCGACCAGTTCGCCGCCTTGCGGCAGCGGCGCGTGATCATCAAAGCCCGCATCGTCAAACTGGCGGGCAAGGGCATGGCCGGCGCCCGCGCCCATCTGCGCTATATCCAGCGCGATGGCGTCACCCGTGACGGACAGGCGGGTCAGCTCTATGGAGCCGACCAGGACAAACTGGACGGACGGGCGTTCCTTGACCGTGCTGGCGTCGACCGCCACCAGTTCCGTTTCATTGTCTCGGCCGAAGATGGCGACCAGTACGACGATCTGAAGCCCGTGGTCCGCCGCCTGATTGCGCAGATGGAACAGGACCTGGACACGCGGCTCGATTGGGTAGCGGTCGATCACCACAATACCGGCCATCCCCACAGCCACGTCATCCTGCGAGGTAAAGACGAACGCGGCAAGGATCTGATCATCGCGCGGGAATATCTGGCCCAGGGCATGCGCGAGCGCGCCGCTGAGATCGTCAGCCTGGATCTTGGCCCCCGCACCGACCTGGAGGTCCAGGAAAAGCTGCGCCGGGAGGTGGAACAGGAACGGTTCACCAGCCTGGACCGGCGTCTGCTGCGGGACCGGACGCCGGATCAGCTGGTATCAGGCAGCGACGAGGACTCGTTTCAGCAGGCCCTGCGGACAGGCCGTCTGCGCAAGCTGGAACGGTTGGACTTGGCCGAGGACTTAGGCGCGGGACAATGGCGGCTCGCTCCTGACCTGGAAGCCACCCTGCGCCGCATGGGTGAGCGTGGCGATATCATCAAGACCCTGCATCTGGAACTGGCCGCGCAGAACCTGACCCGCGGGCCGGGTGACTTGTTTATCCACGACACAGGTATCGCCAATGCCCAACCCATCACAGGCCGTGTCATCGCGCGCGGTCTGTCGGAGGAGGTGAATGACCGACACTACCTGATCATCGACGCCACAGATGGCCGCGCCCACTATGTCGATATCGGCAAGGGTGAGGCGACGGAGCCAACGCCGGTCGGCAGCATCCTGAGTGTGGAGCCGCGTGCGACAGACCCACGCCCTATGGATCGCCGCATCATAGAGATCGCCGCTGCCAATAATGGCCGGTACATCATCGACATCCACCTGCGCCACGATCCCGCGGCCAGCGAAGCCTTTGCCGACACCCATGTCCGACGGCTGGAGGCGATGCGCCGTCTGACCAACGCCGTCAGCCGCGAGCCAGACGGCACCTGGATCATCCAACCCGACCACCTGGACCGCGTCGCCGACTATGAACGCACCCAGGCCCGATTTAACCCGGTCACCGTCCGGATGCTGTCCACCCTGCCGTTGGAACAGCAGATCGCCACCGACGGTGCCACCTGGCTGGACCGGGAGTTGGTTGCCAGCAACCCAGCGCCGCTGCGCGATGCTGGTTTTGGTCGAGAGGTCCGTGACGCCCTGGGCCGCCGCCGCCAATGGCTGATAGTCGAGGATCTAGCCCGCGAGGAACAAGGCCGAACCTTCTACCGTGCCGACCTGCTGGCGACCCTGCGGCGGCGGGAACTGATGCGGGTTGCCGGCCAACTATCCGACGAACTGGGCCTAACCTATGCCAACCTCTCCCGTGGCCAACCCGTCGAGGGCACCTACCGCCTGACGGTGACCCTTGCCAGCGAAAAGCTGGCCCTGATCGAACGCAGCCGGGACTTCACCCTGGTCCCCTGGCGACCCGTGCTGGACCGGCATCTTGGACAGCAGGTGTCAGGGACGGTCGGTGGGGATGGTGTGACCTGGAATTTCGGGCGACAGCGCGGCGGGCCAACAGTTGGTTAATGGTCCGGGAGGCCGCTGGGATGTGCGGTTTCTTGCCCCAACTGCGACCGGTCTCCCAGGAAAAATCTGCGCGGATGGGTCAATGCCGTCCTGCTGGGCGTGCAGGCCGTGTTTTTTGCTGGTGGCGTATGGCTTGCCGGGTTGCCTTCCGGAGCGGAAGATGTGTTGACGGCCATCCAATTGGGCTACCCGGTTGCTGCCTTCTTGGCATCGTAGCTGGGCGTATATGAGCGGGATTTTTCATTCCACGCGTCGCATCCATCATCCGAGGGGTTCTGCTCTCGGAGGCCCCCATGACCCCCACCAAACTGCTGATCGGCCAGATCCTGGTCGTGTTTGCTATCGTCATTCTGGGCGTCTGGGCTGCGACGCAATGGGCGGCTGCCATGTTGGGCTATCAGGCACAGCTCGGGCCCGCCTGGACTGTCATCGCCGGTTGGCCAGTCTACCGCCCGTGGCAATTGTTCGAATGGTGGTACTGGTATGAGGCCTATGCGCCGCATGTCTTCGACACGGCCGGCATGTTGGCCGGGGCCAGCGGATTCATGGGCTGTGCTGCTGCCATCATCGGATCGCTATGGCGTGCCCGGCAGACGCGGATGGTCACCACCTATGGTTCCTCGCGCTGGGCGACCCGCCGGGAGGTGGAGGGGGCGGGGCTGTTTCGACCGGCGGGGGTCTTTCTGGGTAGGTTGGGGGGACGGTACCTGCGCCATGATGGGCCGGAGCATCTCATGGCCTTTGCACCCACCCGGTCGGGCAAGGGCGTGGGGCTGGTGGTGCCGACGCTGCTGTCCTGGACCGGATCGGCGGTGATCCATGACATCAAGGGCGAGAACTGGCAGCTGACGGCGGGGTGGCGGGCGCGCTTCTCGCACAGCCTGCTGTTCAACCCCACCGATCCACGGTCGGCCCGTTACAATCCGCTGCTAGAGGTGCGTAAAGGGCCGGATGAGGTCCGCGATGTGCAGAACATTGCAGATATCCTGGTGGATCCAGAGGGGGCGTTGGAGCGCCGGAACCATTGGGAGAAAACCTCCCATAGCCTGCTGGTCGGTGCCATCCTGCATGTGCTCTATGCCGAGGAGGAGAAGACCCTGGCGCGGGTGGCGACCTTCCTGTCTGATCCCAGGCGCAGCTTTGCCCACACCCTGCGCCGGATGATGGCCACCAACCATCTGGGCACGCCCGATAAGCCCATTGTCCATCCCGTTGTCGCTTCGGCGGCACGCGAGGTGCTGAACAAGTCGGAGAATGAGCGGTCCGGCGTGCTGTCCACCGCCATGTCGTTCCTGGGTCTTTACCGTGATCCCACGGTAGCGGCCACGACGGCGGCCTGTGACTGGCGGATTGCCGATCTGGTGGATGCGCCAAGGCCTGTGTCGCTTTACCTCGTGATCCCACCCTCGGACATTTCCCGCACCAAGCCGCTGGTGCGGCTGGTGTTGAACCAGATCGGTCGGCGTTTGACTGAGCGGCTGGAAGGTGATCCCGCCAAACGGCGGCGGCACCAGTTGCTGATGATGCTGGATGAGTTTCCGGCGTTAGGACGACTGGATTTCTTCGAGACGGCGCTGGCCTTCATGGCGGGCTATGGCATCCGTGCCTACCTGATTGCCCAGAGCCTCAACCAGATCTCCAAGGCCTATGGCGAGAACAACGCCATCCTGGATAATTGCCATGTCCGCATCGCCTTCAGCAGCAATGACGAGCGCACGGCCAAACGCATCTCGGACGCGCTGGGCACGGCGACGGAACAGCGGGCGCAGCGCAACTATGCCGGCCACCGGCTGGCCCCCTGGCTGTCCCACGTCATGGTCAGTCGACAGGAGACGGCGCGGCCCCTGCTGACACCGGGAGAGGTGATGCAATTGCCGCCCAAAGATGAGCTGGTGCTGGTGTCTGGCTTGTCGCCGATCCGGGCCCGCAAGCTACGGTACTATGAGGACCGGAACTTCATGGAGCGCGTGTTGCCGGCACCAACCCTGTCGGACGGACCCTATGCCGACTGTCCCCCGGCCCGATCCGACGATTGGGGCGGACAGGTGCGCGGCATGGATCAGCGGCTTGCGGAGGATGACGAGGATACCGCCCTGGAAGAACTGACCGAGGGTGGCCTACAGCAGCAGCGTCATCCGGGGCTGCCCGAGGAGGGGGTGGCCAGACCGGTCGACCCTGACGGTGCTGACCTGTTTGGGCCTGCTGATGACGAGACGGATGTGGCGGCTGATAAACGCGCCATGGACCGTTTGTCGAATGTCGCTCGTGCCCATGCGATCAACGAAGGATCGCGCGACGATCTGCTGCCCAGCTTTTGACTGGGCGGGGATGGCGATGCCCGCTGGGTGGGGCATCGCCATCAGCATCAGCCGTTCAGCACATCCTTCAGCGCCTTGGCCGGCGAGAACTTGGCCTTGGTCTGGGCGGCGATGGTGGTCGGTGCCCCCGTCTGCGGGTTGCGGCCCTGACGCTCCGGCACCTGCTGGGCCGTGAACTTGCCAAAGCCAGCGAGATTGATCTCCTTGCCATCCTTCAGGCCCGTGGCAATGGCCCCCAGGATACGCTCCACGGCTTCCTTGCCGCTGACTTTCGTGCTCCCCGTGACCTCAGCCACGATGGCGGCCAGGTCGTCCTTGCTGATCTTTTCCGTCATCTCTCATCCCGTTCTGCGTTGCAGGCACCGACAGAGTGCCCGATTTCCAAGCCTTTACCCTGAATGAACGGCGTCTGACCAGTTACCTGGATGGACAGGGGGATAGTCGGCTTTGGTGCAGATCGCGCAAGAGCGTAGGTAACGGCCATAAGAGATTCCGCCGCTCTGTCCCACGCTTGGCACCAACGATCCTGACGTTGGAGCCGGGCCATGAAACCCCGCCATCACCTCTATCTCGATGACGAACTATCGACCCAGCTTGAGGCCCTGGCCGCCAAGCCGGGCACGACCAAATCGGCCATCGTTGCCGATGCTCTGCGCCAATACCTGTCCCGGCGGGGGGCCAATGGCATCGAGGAGGCCTTGCGCATCCGGCTGGACCGGCAGGGGCGGCAGTTGGAGCGGATCGAGCGTGATGTGCAGGTGCTGCTCGAAAGCCTGGCGCTGTATGTCCGCTACCAACTGACCGTCACGGCCCCGGTACCCGAACCTGACCGGGCTGCCCATGCCGTGGGCAAGGAGCGGTTTCAGAAATTCATCGATCAGGTGGGCCGCCAGATGGCCGCCCCCACCCGCACCCTGTCCGCCAGCCGGGAGGGCACAGCATGAGCCCCAAGCGCGAGGCGGACGAACGCCGCCATTCCATGCTGCGAACCGCCCTGGGGCCGGATATCGCCGCCGCCTTGGATAACCCGACCGTCACTGAGGTCATGGTCAATCCTGACGGGATGTTGCGCCTGGAACGGGCCGGGCAGGGGATTGCCGCCACCGGTATGCAGGTGCCGCCCGAGGAGGTGGAGCGGCTAATCCGGCTGGTGGCCTCGCATGTTGGTGCCGAAGCCCATGCCGACCGGCCCATTCTGTCAGCGGAGTTGCCTACGGGTGAGCGGTTCGAGGGGCTGCTGCCGCCCGTGGTGACGGCCCCCTGCTTTGTCATCCGCAAACCGGCGGCGCGTATCCTGACCCTGGCCGACTATGTCGCCGATGGCATCCTGTCGCCCTTGCAGGCCGATGCCCTGCGCCGGGCCGTGCGGGCGCGCCGTAACATTCTGGTGGCGGGCGGCACTGCGTCGGGCAAGACCACGCTGACCAATGCCCTGCTGGCCGAACTGGCCGAGACCACCGAACGGCTGGTGCTGATCGAGGATACGCGCGAGTTGCAATGCGCCGCCCCGGACTGTGTGGCGCTGCGCACGCGACCGGGCGTGGTCAGCCTGCGCGACTTGGTGCGCTCCACCCTGCGCCTGCGGCCCGACCGGATCATCGTGGGTGAGGTCCGGGGCGGCGAAGCGCTCGACCTGCTCAAGGCCTGGAACACCGGCCATCCCGGCGGTATCGCCACCCTCCATGCCAATTCCGCCCAGGCCGCCCTTTATCGGCTGGAACAACTGGCGCAGGAGGCGGTGGTCACCGTGCCCCGCCGCCTGATCGCCGAGGCGGTGGACCTGATCGTCCATATCCAGTCCCGCGGCGGTCAGCGTCGGGTGGATGCCATCGCCCGCACCGATGGCCTCGACGCCCATGGCGATTACCGGACCGTCACCTTGGGTCCGGCCGACCTTCAACAGCTTTAACAGGAGATCAATATGCGACCGTTCCGCGTGTCCCGTCTGCGTTCCCTGGCCTTTGCCGGCATGGCCCTGCTGCTGACCACGCCTGTGCAGGCGGCTGGCTCCGGCATGCCCTGGGAGGATCCCCTCCAGCGCATTCTGGATTCCGTCCAGGGCCCCGTCGCCAAGATCGTGGCGGTGATCATCATCATCACCACCGGCCTGACCCTGGCTTTCGGGGAAACGTCGGGCGGCTTCCGGCGGATGATCCAGATCGTCTTCGGGCTGTCGGTGGCGTTTGCCGCCTCCAGCTTCTTCCTGTCCTTCTTCTCGTTTGGCGGTGGGGCGCTGCTGCCATGAAGGACTTGCTCGAAGGTTTCACCGTGCCGCTGCACCGGGCGCTGACCGAGCCGATCCGGCTGGGCGGTGCCCCGCGTGCGCTGGCCATCCTTAATGGCACCATCGCCGCCGCCGTCGGTCTCGGGCTCCAGCAATGGCTGGCCGGGCTTCTGCTGGCGCTGGGCGGGCATAGCCTTGCCGTACTGGTCAGCCGCCGTGATCCGCACATCGCCGCCATCCTGGCCCGCCATCTGCGTCAAGCGGGAGGCTGGTCATGCTGAACCTGCGCGAATACCGCCCCCGGCCCGACCGGCTGGCCGATCATCTGCCCTGGGCGGCCCTGGTGGCTCCCGGCACGATCCTGAACAAGGATGGCAGTTTCCAGCGCACCCTGCGTTATCGCGGGCCGGACCTGGATTCTGCCACCGAGGCCGAACTGGTGGCGCTGGCCGCGCGCACCAACAATGCCCTTCGGCGGTTGGGATCGGGCTGGGCATTGTTCTTTGAGGCCGAACGGGTGCCGGCGTCGGGTTATCCCGACGGTACCTTTCCCGATGCCGCGTCTTGGCTGGTGGATCAGGAACGCCGCGCCGGGTTTGAACGGGAGGGTAGCCATTACGAGAGCGTCTACCACCTGACAATCCTCTATCTGCCGCCGCCCGACACACAGGCCCGCGCCAGCAGTGCTTTGCTGGATGGGGGTAATTCGTCTGTCGGGCGGCGCGATTGGCGGCGGGACCTGGATCAGTTCCAGCAGGAATTCTTCCGGCTGGCGGGGCTGCTGCAAACCATCCTGCCTGAACAGCATGATCTGGATGATGCCGAGACGCTGACCTACCTGCACGGCTGCATTTCCACCCGGCGGCATCCAGTCGCCGTACCGGATGTGCCGCTGTATCTGGACGGCGTGCTGGTGGATACGCCGCTCTTGGGCGGGCTGGAGCCGATGTTGGGTGACCGGCATCTGCGGGTGCTGTCGGTACTGGGCTTTCCTAACCAGACGCGGCCGGGCCTGCTGGATGGGCTGAACCATCTGGATTTCCCCTATCGCTGGGTCACGCGCTGGATCCCGCTGGACAAGGAGCAGGCCACCCGCGCCCTGAACCGGTTGCGCCGCCACTGGTTCGCCAAGCGCAAATCCATCGGCGCGCTGCTGCGGGAGGTGATGACCAACGAGCCCTCGACCCTGCTGGACAGTGATGCTGACAACAAGGCGATGGATGTTGACGAGGCGCTGCAATCGCTTGGCGCGGACCATGTCGCCTATGGACACCTGACCACCACGGTCACGGTCTGGGATACAGACCCGCAGGCGGCAGACGATAAACTGGCCGCTGTCGAGCGGGTGCTGACGGGGTTGGGTTTTACCGTCATCCCCGAGCGGATCAATGCGGTGGAAGCCTGGTTGGGCAGCCTGCCTGGCCATGTCTATGCCAATGTCCGCCAGCCGCTGGTTCACAGTCTGAACCTTGTCCATCTGATGCCACTGTCGGCCACCTGGGCAGGGCCTGCCCGAAATGGTCACCTCAATGGCCCGCCGCTGTTCCAGGCGGAGACCAGCGGAGCCACGCCGTTCCGCTTTTCCACCCATGTCGGCGATGTTGGACACATGCTGGTGGTGGGGCCGACGGGGGCGGGCAAGTCGGTGCTGCTGGCCCTGATGGCGATGCAGTTCCGCCGTTATCCCGGTGCGCAGGTCTATATCTTCGACAAGGGCAACTCTGCCCGAGCCGCCACCCTTTCCATGGGTGGCCGCCACCATGCGCTGGGACAGACGGGCGACCTGTCCTTCCAGCCGCTGCGCCGCATTGACGATCCCGACCAGCGGGCCTGGGTTGCCGATTGGATTACGGCCCTTTTGGACCATGAACAGGTCGTGGTGTCGCCAGAGATCAAGGACCTTGTCTGGTCAGCGCTGAACAGTCTGGCCGGAGCGCCGCCGGAACAGCGCACGCTGACCGGCCTGTCTCTGCTGCTACAATCCAACCCGCTGAAGGCTGCCCTTCAGCCCTACACGCTGGAAGGGCCGCACGGTGCTTTGCTGGACGCCGCCGAGGACGGACTGGACTTGGCGACCGTGCAGTGCTTCGAGATGGAGGCGTTGCTGCACCGGACAGGTGCCGTGCTGCCGGTCCTGACCTATCTTTTCCATCGGCTGGAGGAGCGCTTCACGGGCGCGCCCACCCTGCTGATCCTGGATGAGGCCTGGGTCTATCTCGACAATCCCGCCTTCGCCGCCCGTATCCGGGAATGGCTGAAGATCCTGCGCAAGCGGAACGTCGCGGTGCTGTTCGCCACCCAGTCGCTGACTGACATTTCCGGCAGCAGTATCGCCCCGGCCCTGATCGAAAGCTGTCCGCAGCGCGTCTTCCTGCCCAATGACCGCGCCATCGAACCGCAGGCCAGGGCCGTCTATGCCGCCTTCGGGCTTAACGACCGCCAGATAACCCTGATCGCTCAGGCCACGCCCAAGCGGGACTATTACCTGCAATCCAGGCGGGGCAACCGACTGTTCCAACTGGGGCTTGGGCCGGTGGCCAAGGCCTTCTGCGCTGCATCGGACCCCGCCTCCCCTGCGCTGATCGACAAGGTCCTGGCCGAGGCGGGGCAGGGCGGCTTTGCCGTCCCTTGGCTGCGTGCCAAGGGACTGGATTGGGCTGCGGAGCTTCTGGACCGCTATCGTGAGGAGTTCCGACCATGAGCGCCAAGCTGTTCGCGGCCCTAGTGGCCGTTACCCTGTTCATCGGCAGGGCTGAGGCCTTTACCGTCTATGACCCCGCCAACCATGCCCAGAATGTGCTCCAGGCCGCCCGTGCCCTGGAACAGATCAACAACCAAATCCGCACCCTGCAAAATCAGGCCACCATGTTGCAGAACATGGCCCGGCAGCTTCAGCGGCTGGATTACTCGTCCCTGGGCCAGATCACCAGCGCCCTGAACCGGATCGACGGGCTGATGATCCAGGCCGACAGTATCGGCTTTGACCTAGCGGGCAGCGATACCGCCTGGCAACGCACCTATCCCGGTACTTACCGCGATGCCGATGCTGCCAGCCTGGATCAGCAGGCCGACATTCAGTGGCGCAGCGCCAGGGCTGCGTACCAGCAGACCATGCGGGTTCAGTCGGGCATCGTCACGGCCATCCAGTCCGATGCGCCCCTGCTGGCCGATCTGGTCAATCGCAGCCAGGGGGCCGACGGCAGTTTGCAGGCACAGCAGGCGGGCAACCAGCTCCTGGCCCTGTCCATCAAGCAGCAGATGCAGCTGCAAAGCCTGATGGCCGCCCAATACCGCGCCGATGCCGAAACCCAGGCCAACATTGCCGAGGCCAATGCCATGGCGCGGGAACGCACCCGGCAGTTCCTGGGCGATGGCCGCGCCTATCGCCGCTGAGGACAACCATCATGGGCGACCTTGGCATCATTGACCGGTTCACGGAAACCTTCATCCGCTACATCGACAGCGGCTTTGGGCTGTTGTCGGGTGATGTAGCCTATCTGACCGCCACCCTGATCACCATCGACATGGTGCTGGCCGGATTGTTCTGGGCCATGGATGGCCATCACGACGTGATGCCGCGCCTGATCCGCAAGGTGCTCTATGTCGGCTTCTTCGCGCTGGTGCTGGGTAACTTCCAGGCGCTGTCGGAGGCTGTTTACAGCTCCTTTGCCCAACTGGGGCTGCGGGCAGGCAATTCAGGCCTCTCGGCCAGTGACCTGCTGCATCCGGGCCAACTGGCTGCCGTGGGGTTTGAGGCGGCCCATCCGCTGCTCAAGCAGGCAGAGACCATGATCGGGTTTCCCAAGATTTTTGGAAACGCGCTGCATCTCACCATCCTGGTGTTGGCATGGTTCTTTGTGGTGATCGCCTTCTTCATCCTGGCGGTGCAGCTCTTTATCACGCTGGTGGAATTCAAGCTGACCTCGCTGGCCGGGTTCGTGCTGGTGCCCTTTGCCTTGTGGAGCAAAACGGCCTTTCTGGCGGAGCGCGTGCTGGGCCATGTCATCTCGTCTGGCATCAAGATCATGGTCCTGGCCGTCATTGTCGGCATTGGCTCCAGCTTCTTTCGGGAATTCACCGAAGCGCTGAATGGCAAGGTGCCAGGCATCAATGAGGCGATGACCATGGTGCTGGCATCCCTGGCGCTGCTGGGGTTGGGCATCTTTGGTCCCGGTATCGCCGCTGGGCTGGTGTCTGGTTCACCCCAACTCGGCGCGGGTGCTGCGCTTGGGACCGCTGGGGCCGCCGCCGGCACTGTTTTGCTTGCCGGTGGTGCTGCGGTTGCTGGTGCCCGACTTGCCGGTGGGGCTGGTCTCTCCGCCGTGCGTGCGGGTGCCAGTCTCGGCGGTGCCGCTACAGGTGCCTACCAGTCTGCGCAGGCCGCTGGACAGTCGGGTGTGGGCGGTATCGCCCGTGCCGCCGGAGAGGCCACCTTGCGTAAGGCCAAGGATGCCGGTCATCGCATGACCGAACCGTTGCAGGAGGCCTATCAGTCCGGTCGCCAGTCCACCCATCCCGACCCTTCGTCTGAGACAGGTGGGGAGGGGGTAGGTGCCGCATCGTCTGCTTCCACCGACAACGCCCCGGCTTGGGCTCGCAAGCTGCGCGCCGAGCAGGCAGCCCGCGCCCGCCGCCACAGCACCGAACAGGCCATCAAGGATGGGGACCGGTCCAGCGGCAGCGCTGCCCCGTCCCTCGATCAGAAGGATGACTGACCATGTTCAAGCGCACCCTGCAACGTTACGGCATCATGCCGGAACCGGTGACACCTTATCAGAAGGCGGCCCAACTCTGGGATGAGCGGATTGGCAGCGCCCGTGTCCAGGCCCGGAACTGGCAGCTGATGGCTTTCGGATGTCTGGGGCTGGCCGTTGGGCTGGCGGGCATCGTGGCCTGGCAATCGGGCCAAAGCCGGATCATCCCCTATGTGGTGGAGATCGATCGGCTGGGCGAGGCCCGAGCCATCGCACCGGCGACCAGCGCCTATCAGCCCACCGATGCCCAGGTCGCCTATTACCTGGGGCGCTTCATCAGCAATGTCCGATCACTCTCCACCGATCCGGTGCTGGTGCGGCAGAACTGGCTGGCCGCCTATGATTTTGTCGCTGACCGTGCGGCCCTGTTCCTCAATGAGCAGGCCAAGATCAACGATCCTTTCAGCCGCATCGGCACCAACAGCGTGACGGTGCAGGTGACCAGCATCGTCCGCGCGTCCGATCAATCATTCCAGATCAAATGGACCGAGCAGCATTTCGAGCGCGGCAGCCTGGTCCGCACCGACCGCTGGACCTCGATCCTGGCGGTCAGTCTGCGGTCCCCCAGCACGCCGGAAGCCCTGGCCCACAACCCTTTGGGCGTCACCATCACCGCCATTGACTGGTCGCGGGAGTTCGACGCCCAACCCACGCCGAGGAACACGCCATGACCAAGCTGATCCTGCCGGTCCTGATGGCCGGGCTACTCTCCGCCTGCGCGGTCCAACCCAAGAAGCCGCCCGTCATCGCCTATGACAGCAGCGATTTCCGGGCTGCGACGGTTGAACCGGAAGGCCCGTTGCCGGTCCAAATCGTTGAGAAGCCCGTCCCCTTGCCGCTGCCCGGTCAGTTGCAACCTTTGCCAGCCGCGCCGACCGTTGTAACGCCCGACAATCGCCTCCCGACCCAGCGTGTCACGGACGCCAACAAGGCAGCCACGCTGGAGCCTACCCGCGGCGGCTATCTCAACGCCATGCAGGTCTATCCCTATACCGAGGGGGCCCTGTATCGGCTCTACGCTGCCCCGGAACGGGTGACCGACATCGCCCTCCAGCCGGGGGAAGCCCTAGTAGCCGTGTCCGCCGGCGACACGGTGCGCTGGATCATCGGTGACACGAGCAGCGGGGCAGGGGAGGCGAGCCGGGTGCATGTGCTGGTCAAACCGATTGCTGCCAGCCTCACCACCAACTTGGTCATTACCACCGACCGGCGCGCTTACCACCTGCTGCTGGAAAGCACCCTGCAGACTGCTATGGCCTCGCTGTCCTGGATTTACCCGCAGGATCAACTGCTGGCCCTGCAACGCCGCAACAGTCAGGCAGCGGCAACGCAACCCGTCGCCACCGGCCTGTCCTTGGAAAACCTGCATTTCCGTTACGCCATCACCGGCGACAATCCGCCCTGGCGGCCGCAGCGGGTTTTTGACGATGATGCCAAGGTCTATATCGAGTTCCCCAGCCGCCTGGACCAGGGCGAGGCCCCACCCCTGTTTGTAATCGGCCCCCAGGGTGAGGCGCAATTGGTGAACTACCGCGTCCGCGGACGGCACTACATCGTGGACAGGCTCTTCGCTGCGGCGGAATTGCGTCTGGGCAGTGAGCCGCAGCAGGTTGTGCGGATCGAACGCACGGACGGGAGGCCATTATGACGACGGCCCCTGCCGACACGAAGCAGCCGCCCGAAAAGTTGGAACTGCGGGCTGCCCCGCGCCGGGCTCTGCGCCTGCGACGTGGGGTGATCATTGGCGGCAGCGGCATTGCCACCGGTGCCATCCTGACCCTGACCATGTTGTCTCTCCAGACTCCGTCCGGTAAACACGACGCCGGGCGTCAGGAACTGGCCCAACCGACCAAGCCACCTGCACCGGAAGGTCTGGCTGGCCTGCCCACCGACTATAGTCAGGTCAAACCCGACACGCCGCTGCTGGGGCCACCACTGCCCGGTGATTTGGGTCGCCCCATCCTGGAGCAGCAGCGCCGTCAGGCAAGCAGCACGCCATGGTCACCCGATGGGCCTCCAAATCAGCCAAGCCCGGAGCAGGTCCAGATCAACCAGGCTCGTCAATCCGGTCTGTTCATCCGCACGGAACCGAAAGCAGCGCCAGCCATTCCAGAAAGTCGGAATGTGGTCGTTCCGAGGCCCACGGACACTGACGCGGAAAGTGCCGCACCTGACGCCCCCCAGCGCAAGCTCGACTTCCTGGCCCGTCCCGACAAAGTCGGAATCTACAACCCCTACGCCGAACAGCAACCTCCGTCTCCTCATCAGGTCATGGCGGGCAGCATCATTGCTGCCGCCCTTGTCACAGGCCTCAACTCCGACCTGCCGGGCACTGTGACAGCCCAGGTGACCGAGAATGTCTACGACACCGTCACCGGCCAGATCCTGCTGATCCCCCAAGGTACGCGCCTGATTGGCACCTATGACAGCCGCGTCAGCTTTGGGCAGGAGCGTGCGTTGCTGGTCTGGCAGCGCCTGATCCGCCCCGATGGCTCATCCCTGCAACTGGACAACCTGCCCGCCAGCGATACCCAGGGTAGGTCTGGCCTCTCCGACGAAGTGGATTTCCATACAGGCCGCCTGCTGAAGGGCATCGCCATGGCGACGCTGCTAGGTATCGGTACCGAACTGACCTTCGGGCAGCAGGAAAGCGAATTGGTCCGGGCGGTCAGGGAATCCGTCCAGCAAAACGCCGACCGCGCTGGCCAGCGTCTGGTTGAACGCAATCTCGACATCCAACCAACCCTGACCGTCCGCCCCGGCTGGCCGCTGCGCGTCATCGTGCACCGCGACCTGATCCTGTCGCCCTACCGTGGAGGCTGATCCATGTTAAAGCTCCCCAAGCTCCCCGACCGCACACCAGTGAAGCTGACCATCACCCTCAATCCGGAACTGCACCAGCGGCTGCAGTCCTACGCTGCCGTTTACCGGGAAACCTATGGCACGACCGAGCCGGTGGCCGATCTGATCCCCTACATGCTGGACGCCTTCCTGGACAGCGACCGCGCCTATGCCAAGGCCCGCAAGGAAGACCTGCCACCCATCAAGGAAGCCACCCGCCGCCGAGGTCACCGTAAAGCCAATGACGACATCCCCGCCACTACCAGCACGACGGAGGTCTGAGCCATGAACACCATCGGTCACTTCAAGCTGGCCAAGGACGGCGGCTGGATTGGCACCATCCGCACCCTCACCATCAACGCCAAGGTCCGCCTCGTTCCCAACGATAACCGGGACCAGGAGAATGCACCGATTTACCGCCTGCTGATCGGCTGCGACCGCGTCGGTGACGCTTGGGAGGCGGAGACGACGGGTGATGAACCCCGCTCTTATCTCCGGGTGCTCTTCGATGACCCCGCCCTGGCTGACCCCATCAGTGCCGCCCTGTTCCCCAACGAAGATGGGATTTCGGCAAAGCTCATATGGAACCGCCACCGCCGATAATTGGCAAAGGCTTGTTGTGGCTGCATGGGGCCGGGAGCGGAAGGGGTGGTCCTCTGTTGCTGGACAGTTTGGTAAGCTTGGTTCGCCCGGAGGAAGGACGACCGACACGACGGGACAGAGGAAGCGATAGTCAACGGAATTCAAGGCGAAGGTGGCGTTGGAGGCGATCCGAGGTGAGTCGGCCACAGCGTCGCAAGATTCCCGTTAATCTGCGGATGACCCGCTCCCCAATGTGTGTCCGGCTATAAATAGAGTCCTCTGGTTTGATTTGTGTGTTGAAGGACGTTCAGGAGCGGGGGCATGCCCCCGCTCCTGAACGTTGCGAACTGGGCGGGCGACATTCCGCCCAGGGTGGAATGGGGTCGAATATTGTTGTAGTCTGCTCGCCAGTCGGCCAGCACCTGCCGGGCGTGGAACAGACCGTGGAACAGGGTTTCATTCAGGCATTCATCGCGCAAGCGTCCGTTGAAACTTTCCACGAACGCATTCTGGGTGGGCTTGCCGGGCTGGATATAGTGCCATTCAACCCCAGTGGCCTGCGTCCAGGCCAGGATCGCCCTGGAAATGAACTCGCTGCCATTGTCGCTGACAATCATCAGCGGCTTGGCCCGAACGGCGATGACGGCGTCCAGCTCCCGCACCACCCGCTTGCCGGACAGCGAGGTGTCCGCCACCAGAGCCAGGCATTCGCGTGAGAAATCATCCACCACGGCCAGGATGCGGAACCGCCTTCCATCGCTGAACGCATCCGACACGAAATCCAGGCTCTAGCGCTGGTTGGGCGCTTGCGGCACGCTCATCGGCGCCCGCGTGCCCAGCGCGCGTTTGCGGCCACGCCGCCGGCGCACCGCCAGCCCTTCCTCCCGATAAATCCGCAGCAGCTTCTTGTGGTTCACCGCCATCCCCTCCCGGGCCAGCAGATATCCCAGACGCCGATAGCCGAACCGGCGCCGCTCCGATGCCAGCTCCCGCAGCCTTTGCCGCAAGGCACCGTCATCGCTGCGCCGCGACCGATAACGGATCGTCCGGCGATGCACCTTCAGAACAGAGCAGGCCCGCCGCTCGCTGACACCACACGCCGCCCGCAGATAGGCGACCGTCCGGCGCAATGCCGCGGGCCTCACCACTTTTTTCCGGCCACCTCGCGCAGCATGGCGTTGTCCAGCATCGCCTCCGCCAGAAGCTTCTTCAGACGGCTGTTCTCATCCTCCAGGCCCTTCAGACGCTTGGCCTCAGACACCTCCAACCCGCCATATTTCGACTTCCAGGTGTAGAATTTCGCCTCCTATATCCCCTGGCGGCGGCAAATGTCCGCCGTCTTATGACCGGCCTCCTGCTCCCGCAGGACCCCGATGATCAGCTCCTCACTGAAACGGCTCTTCTTCATCGCATAGCCCTCCTCGGTCAGGAGAACTCTACTTCACAGCGGACACATTTCCAGGCAGCAGGTCACGGAGCTTCTATCCAACATCCAGTCTGCACAGTAGGGATGAGGGACATTGACGTGAACACGATCGATCGCTTAGAGGGAGGTGTGGAAACACTGACACCAAGGATGGTTGGCAACATCATGTGCACCTTTGAGGCCAATGGCATCGTTTTCGTGAGAGCCGATGCTGAAGGTCCTCTTGAGACAACTGGCGGACGAAACATAAATGCCGGGCAAACCCATCTATCTCGATTACCACTCCCATTCGCCCGTTGAGCCACGCGTCCTGCAGCTCATGATGGATGCATATGTTCATGTCGACGCCAATCCTCACTCCACGCACAAGCATGGCGAGGCGGCTCACGCCGCCGTCGAGGGAGCGAGATCTCAAATTGCCCAGCTTCTTGGCTCACGCAGATCAGAAGTTCTGTTTACATCCGGCGCAACAGAGTCGAACAACTTGGCGTTGGAGGGATTGGCAGAGCATCTGCGGGGTCTAGGGAAGAAGCGCATCGCCGTCTCGGCCATCGAGCACGCGTCCATCATCGAGAAGGCGGGCGATCTGAACCATCAAGGGTGGATCGTCGACGTCCTGCCGGTCAAGAACACTGGACAGCTGGATCTCGAGGCTCTCGAAGCAATCCTGGATGAAAGCACAGGGCTGGTCTCGGTCGCCTGGGCTAATCATGAGATCGGCGTCGTCCAGCCGATGGACGAGATATCTCGCATTGTGCGCAACAAGGGCGCCTTGCTGCATTCCGATCTAGCGCAGATCGCCGGCAAGTTGCCGGTCTCGACATCTCCGCTCGACCTAGCCAGCGTCTCGGCGCACAAGCTGGGGGGGCCGACCGGTATTGGTGCGCTGTACGTCTCCCGCCGCCTACGTCCAAAGCTGTCGCCCATGCTGTTTGGCGGTGGACAAGAAGGTGGTGCGCGATCAGGCACGTTGTCGCCGCCTCTTTGTGTCGGCTTTGGCGCTGCATGCGAGATCGCTAGGGTGGAGATGGCTCAGGAGTCGGTGCGCGTGGCTCGCCTGAGGGACAGGTTGCGATCACGCATTCTGGCTCTGCAGGGTGTAGTCCAAAATGGAGATGACCAAGCCAGATTGCCGGGGAATCTCAACCTTCGCTTCGAAGAAGTCGATGGCGAAGCGCTGGTCCTTCGGCTACAAGAAGAGGTGTCCCTGTCCACGGGTTCTGCTTGCAGCGCTAAGACACTTGAGCCCTCGCATGTCTTGCTGGCAATCGGCTTGTCGAGGCCGCAGGCCGAGACGAGCGTACGCATCGGCCTGGGGCATGGCACGACTGCCCAGGAGGTTGAAAAAGCGGCAGATGCAATTGAACGTGCGGTCGCGGCATTACGCTCGGCCAGGAGAAGGACGTGACGATGGCCAGTGCGATGGAGCGGAATGTCTTGCCGGGCGACCAGTTGGGTGATCGGCTGAAGACCATACTCGCTGATCTTCGAGAAGAGTACCTTCAACCGCATTCGACGCCATGGATACTCGGTTTCTCGGGGGGCAAGGATAGCACCCTGCTGGCGCAGTTGGTTTGCGAGATGCTTCTGTCGCTTCCCCCGCGGAAGCGTCAACGAGCCCTTCACATCGTAGCCAATGACACACTCGTCGAATCCCCTGTAATTGCAAACCACCTCGATATGGTGCTGGAGCGCATGCGCCAAGCGGTAGAGCCCTTGCGCCTGCCGATTATCGTTGCCAAGACCGTTCCTGACGTCGAGCAGACCTTCTGGGTTAATCTCATCGGTCGGGGATATCCATCGCCAAGCCGAATGTTCCGCTGGTGCACCGATCGCATGAAGATCGCGCCGACCACCACCTACATTAAGACGCAGGTCGATGAATCGGGTGAGACCATTCTGCTGCTCGGCGTTCGCAGCGCAGAGTCTGCCCAGCGACGGCGCAGCGTTGCTCGCTATGACAATGGCCAGCGCCTTAATCCCCACAACAGCCTGCACAACTGCTTCGTCTACAAGCCAATCGTCGATCTCACCACGGACGAAGTGTGGCAGACGCTGCTGCAGTCGTCGCCGCCTTGGGGTGGTACGCATCGAGATCTCGTCACTATGTATCGGAATGCCGGCGGCGGCGAATGCCCGCTGGTGACCGACAAGTCCGAGGCGCCATCCTGTGGCACGGCCTCGTCGCGTTTCGGTTGCTGGACTTGCACGGTGGTGGAGAAGGACAAGAGCGCCGAGTCGTTCATCGAAGCGGGCTACGGGAATCTGGAGCCCTTGCTGGAGTTCCGAGACTGGCTCAAGGCCCTTCGCGAGGACGGAGCCATGCGCATGGCTACGCGTCGAAACGGTACGCTCAACTTCGTCGGCGAGGGACGTCTCATCCCTGGACCCTTTACGTTGGAGGCGCGCCGGGCGATCCTTGATCGCCTAATCGCAATTCAGGATGAGGTCGACATGCAGCTAGTATCGCCGGTCGAGATCGATGTGATCCAGCGGATATGGGCCGAGGACACTATCGCGATGTCGAAGCTAGAAACGGCATGAGCGATCCAGCAATTCATTCCGCCGACGGACTCTCTGCCTTCCTCGACCTTTTGATCGCGGCTCGCAACCTCTACGGCTCAAGCGGCAATCGCAGGCGTCTGTTCAATCGCTTCGATGAGGTTCTTTCCGCCTCCACCAACTGGTCCGCCATCGAGTGGAACCCAACCGTCACTCGCTCTGCCCGGCCATTCCGCTTCCGGCGCATCCTCCTGCGCAACTGGAAGGCTTTTGAACGCGCCGAACTGGACTTTTCAGCGCCTCAGAACAGGCCAGTGGCGCTGATCGGCGGGAACAACGGCAACGGCAAGACCAGTATCCTCGAAGCCATGGCTATGGGCCTCTATGGAATTCGTGCGCATATTGATCGGTCGCGCCTAAGCCGCGACGGCGGGGACGCAGCCGCCCCAAGGCGTTCCGACTATCGCCAGACGATCGAGCGGGCGATGCATCGGCATGCATTCGAGCGCGGCGAGCGGGATATGTCGGTCGTGATCGAGGTCGATTGCGAGGATGGTCCCTTCGAGATTGAACGACACTGGTACTTTGGCGACGATGGATCGTTCGTCGAGGACGACGAGGAATTAGTGCTCAGACTGGGCGACGACCGCCACATCCTGAGCCCGCCGGCCGACGTGCCGGGAACTGAATACGCATTCTACGAGATCGAACGTCGCATCGCACCGGCCAGCATGCTCCCTTTCCTGTTGTTCGACGGCGAGCAGATTAGGAGCCTCGCCCAACGCGAATTGGGCGAACAAGTTCGTTTCGGCTTGGAGAGCGCCCTTGGGGTTGGAGTCATCAAGGCCTTGCTCGACGACCTTTCGGACTATGCCCGTGATCGCAGCAAGGACGCGCAGGCTGATGGGCTCGAAGCGTCCTTGTCTGCGCAGATCACAACCTTGACGGACGAACTCTCGAGAACGCGGACTGAACTCGATAAAGTGGAGTCTTCGCTCAAACCCTTGCGCCGTCGACGTGATGAGATCGTTCGATCCATCGGCTCCATCGGCGACGGCACGTATCAGGAGCGCCACGCCGACTTAGAACTGCGAAAGAGGCTCGAAGCTGAATTGCACGCGGCGAGGCATGAACTGCAGGTATCGGGTGTAAGACTGCTTCCGTTCCTGCTGATCCCAGCAAAGCTATTGCAGGGCGTGGAGACTGCTTTGGATTTCGCAGCGCGATCCACCTCGCTGTCGCGAGGTCAAGAAGAGCGGATGCTGCGTGAATTGGTCGCGGCACTTGCCCAAACGAAACCTCCGCTGCCGAGCACCCGCCTGGCGGATTTCGCGCGGCGGACCAAAGAAGCTTGGAAGAGCTCGGTTGGCGCCAAGAACGACTCGATGGATGCGACTGTACACGGTTATCTCACGGGCCATGATGTTCGCCGGGTTCATGAAATGGTTACTGCCTCCCGGGCTTCCGCGCGCAGTGGGATCGACGCGATGCTCCGCAGAATTCTTGAACTGACGGAATCGTTGGCTCGCATGGACGAGCAGAATCAGAAGCGAATCCGTGCGGAGGAAAGCCGGTCCGGGCTGGTAGCGGAGTTGGAACGGACCAGCCATGAGATTGTTCAACTGGAAAGCCAGCGTCGACTTCTCGATCAGGTCGCCGGCAAGCTCGAAGCGCAGATCGAACCTTTGGAACAAGACCTTAACCGACGGAGGGGGCTGCGGCGTGGAGCAGGTTCCGGCGCTGTGGGCGCTGATGCCGCGAGGGCCGTCGTACAAGCCGTGCGGGGAGCCATTGCGGCCGCAATGCCGGCGCACTATGAGGGCTTGGCAAGAGCTTTGACGGATGCCTATCGAGGCTTGGCGCACAAGGGGATCGTTCAGACCATTGCAATCGCGCAAGATGGCAATGTGGCTCTGCTCGACGCTCAGGGCCGAAATCTGCGCGACACAGATGCTTCTGCAGGGGAGAACCAGATCTTCGCTATGGCGCTGATCGCTGCAATCTCGGGCTTGGGGGGAGAACCGCTGCCGCTGGTGATCGACACCCCTCTGGGGCGTCTTGACACCGACCACCGCGACCGAGTGCTGGATTATGTTGCCTCTCGCAGATCTCAAACCATTCTGCTGTCCCAGCCGGAGGAGGTCTCCGGCCGTTACTACGACCGCATCGCTGCCCGCATCGGCTCCGAGCATCACCTTCTTTACTGCTCAGAGAGCGGCGCCTTGGGCAAGACCGTCATCGAGAAAGGGTATTTCCCAAGGAGGGCGGCATGAGCCATACGCGTTCACCGCTCCAGATAGGCGATATCTCGCGAGCCGACTTCCGGACATCGTTCGCCGCCGATGCCGAGAACTCGCGCATCCAAAAAGCCTTCGACCTCCCCTATCGATATCAACCCGCGCGCTTGGCGATCTCGTTATCCCTTCGACAGCCCGGACCTCCCAAGCCCATCCCGGATAATGGAGGACGTCCGATCAAAGGGGACACGCTATTCGGCCAGGACGAGGCCGACTTGACGCTTTGGATCGCACTGATTGTAGAGCATTCTGGTTTGGTTGGGCTTACCCGCCGCGACTTCCAGGATCTGGTAGCAGCCCACTGGGGACAAGGCATGACTCTGTTGTCGAAGTCAGTCGGCACGGCGTCATCGATTGAGGACGCATTCGCGCGGTTGATGCTCGCGACGCCCTCCGGAGGTGCGGATTGATACCGGTCAGCGAATAGATCAACCAAAACCCATGGATTTGCATCGCCCGAGCGAGTAGCTTACTATTCTTTTTCGCCGATGTTGTGCATATTTAGCGCTTTGGGGGGAGCACATGAAGAACAAAGCTTCCAGGGCGCAGATCATAGCCGATGTCTGTGCCGAAGAGGGCGTCGATCAATCCTTCATTGAGGCACTGCTGGACTTGGAAACCCAGCACGGTGATCTCTTAGCCTGGGGTGCCAGACCGCATCTGCGCCGGGACGTCGCTGCGATCGTAGAGACAGCATTAGCCAAGCACCGAGCAGAGGGTGGCGATGAAGCTCCTCGGGGTTAAACTTCAGAACATCTTCGCATACCGTGACGCCGATTTTGATTTCTCGGGTACGTCACCGGCCCAAAATATCGTTTTGATCTGGGGACGGAACGGCATGGGGAAGACCAGCTTCCTCAATGCGATGAAGCTGTTGTTCACTGGACACGACAAGACCGATTTGCGTCGCGTGGGGTTTCCCCCCGTATCGCTCAAGGACCAGCAGTATGTCCTGGGCGATGGTTCGCGTTGGACTGGGGTCATCAATCGGGAGGCACGACGGCGTGCGTTGATACTTGGCGAGCCGGTCACAGCGCACATCATGGTTTCCTGGCTAGACAACGCTGGCGAAAGGGTCACCGCAACTCGATGGTGGACTGCGGAGGGAGAGAGCTATCAGACTGGCTTGGTGGTCGAGCGCGATGGCAAGCGGAAAACTGGCGGCGTTGCGCAGGACATTCTCGAAGACACAATTCCCTCAGATCTAGTGAAGTTCTTCTTCTTTGACGGCGAGGATATCAAGAGTCTTGCTGAAAGTTCGGGTTCTCATCAGGCTGATTTCAATCGACTATTGCAGATCACATTCCTCGAAGATCTTTCGCGAGAGCTGGTGGCCTTGTCGGGCGACAGGAAGCGCAGCGGCCTCGAGTCCAACCTGCGGCACACTCTCGATGACGCGCAGGCCAATCTCGCCAAGGCCAAATCCCTCCAGGTCACTGCTCGAGAAGAGATTGAGGCGATTGATGCTCAGCTAGGCATCGATGGTATCGAGCTCAGGCGGATTCAGATACGTCGAGCTAACTTGAGCTCGGGTGCCTCGGAAGCGCAGCGCAAGGTCCTGGATGATCAACTCAAGGCCGAGCAGAAAAGACTGGACGACGTCACCAATCAGATTGTCCGGGACCTGCCAAAGGACGCGCCCATTCTTGCAAATCTGAACCTAGTCGGCCAAGCGCTTAAGGAGATCGTAGCGCGCCTGACCCAGGGTAGTGGTGTTGAGTCAGCTTTCGCCAACAGCGTGTCGGAAAGGCTGCGGGATTGGATCGCCGAAGGGTGTCCAGCGCTATCGGAGAGCGAGACCATCAAGCTTTCGGCCTTCTTGTCCGATCGGATGCGCAGTCTTCTTCATGTCGATGGCAGTGGCGGCCTCTTCTCCAACGTAAGTCTGGCGGTGCTCGAGCGCATCGTTGGGCGCTTTGAGAGCTGGGGCGCTGCGGGTGATACGCTACGCTCGGCTCGTAGCCGAATGTTGATCGAAGCTTATGGGTATAGCAAGACCGTGCAGGAGATCACCCGCAGCCTGTTTAACCTCGAGGTTGGTGCCAACGGCAATGCTGACGAATTCCGGGCCGTTTCGAACAAGCTCGTCGAACTGGAAGAAGGCATCGCCAAGCAGAATCAGATGAAAGGTCAGTGGTCCGCGCGACTGACGGAGGCCGGTTTGGCCGAGAAGAAATGGGCCGCAGAAGTCAAGCGCCTTGAGGAATCGCAGGATCAGGTCTCCCAAGCTGCGCGTGATAGCAGGTTCGTCCTCAAAGCCGCCAAGGCGCTCAACGAGATCAGCGAACGAATAAAGACGGCAACGCGAGCCGAGCTGGAGGCGACGCTGAACGAAAAGTTCAGGCTCATCATCCAGCACCCCCTCATCGATCGAATTGTGCTCGACGAAGGATATGTGCTTACGTTCTACGAGAAAAGTGGAAAGACCATCGGCCGGACAAGTCTGTCGAGCGGCATGAAGCAGCTTGCTGCGACGGCCTTACTATGGGCGATGAAGGACAGCGCGGGTAGTGATGTCCCGGTCATCATCGACACTCCACTGGGCCGTATCGACCGTGAGAACCAGGAACATTTGCTACGCGCGTACTATCCGGCGCTTTCCCATCAGGTTATCATTCTGCCCACTAATGCCGAGATAGACGAACGTAAGCTTGGGCTGCTCACCGACAAGGTGGCCAAGCACTACCGCATTCGCAACGACAGTGGCGACGCGGCCAGCGTCGAGGACAAACCGTTGGTGGAAATCTGATGGTCGCACGGGTTCAACTCACTGAGAAGGACAAGGACTTTATCGAGCGCGTGCGGGGTGAGGGGTGGCGGCGCCCAGGTGCTGACTACTGGACCGTGGCTCGACTGGCTCTTGCTCGGTCCTTGCAGCTACCGTCGCCTCCTGACCCGGAGGCGTTTCCTGTGCTGTCTGTGCAGGATCAGGGTATCCAGCTTCACCCAGCCCAGTTGATCGGTGAGACCAAGCCGGGCGAAGAGGACTATTCCGACGTCTACCGCGCGATGATCTCGGTTTACGAGGGGGTAAATCTGTTTACGGACGACGGCGCGTTTCACGCGGCTCTGCAGCGTCATGTCCGTCGTGGGCTGGCCACGCTGGCTGCTGAGTGGACGCATGGCACCGACTTCAACCGTTATCTTCTTCAGAGCATGTTCGCCGAGGGGCCTGAGAGCGAAGAACTTGCCAATGAACTGGGTGAGCAGATAACGAGGGTGATGGCAGAAATGGGGGTGGACGGTCGTCTTATCAGCACCGCACAGGGGCCGCGGCTTTCCAGGTTTACATATCAGCTCGCACTTCTTGACGACTTGAGCCGGCTGAAGCGGGGCGAAGATAAGCTCGCGTTCGGTCTTGGGCTCGGGAACCGAGCGGCAACCGTTTCCAGCGCCTCGGTCGAGCGTCAGGTTTGGGTTGATATTCCGCGCTCACCAAATCAGTGGCGAACGGTTGACTGGAACGATGTCAAAGGATCGCTCCGTTCAAACCAAGCCCAGGAGATGATCCTACCGATCTGCCTCGGCACCGATGTTCTCGGTGCCCCCATGCTCATCGACTTGGCCGAGGCACCGCACTTGTTCCTGGGCGGTACAACGGGCAGCGGCAAGAGCATGACGCTGCACGCCATCCTTCTCTCCCTTCTCGCCGGCCGCCAAGTTCCCGATTTCCTGCTCATCGATCCAAAGGCGGTCGAGTTTGCCGGCTACAAGGGGTTGAAGAACCTTCTCGCCGGCGGTGTCGTGACATCTTCTGGGGATGCACTGGTGGCACTGAATGGGTTGATCGAAGAGATGCAACGTCGCCAAGAAGCATTCGCTGAGCTGGAAGTGCGTGATCTCACCGAGGCACAGGAGGCCGGCTCCGACTTAAGACGAATAGTTGCCGTAGTCGACGAACTCGGTGATCTGTTTATGCAGTCGGAAGACATCGAGATCCCGTTGATCCGATTGGCGCAGAAGGCCAGATCAGCAGGCATCCATCTGGTGCTAGCCACCCAACGGCCGGAGGCTGCTACCTTTCCAGGGATGCTGCGATCAAACGTGCCCAGTCGCGTGGCATTGACGGTCCAGAAAGGCACTGAGTCTCGCATCATTCTAGACGAAGGTGGAGCCGAACACCTGCTTGGTCGCGGCGATATGCTGATCAGATTCAGCGGCCGGCCCATTGTGCGAGCGCATGGGCCTAGAATTCTTGCATCGGATATCAGCGGAGCGGTGAAATAAATGGCCGACTTGACCATCGTCGAATGGAAACTACTCAGAGTGACAGTGGATGAACTCGGCCCTTTTCGCCAAGGAAGGCAGAGCTTCGACATTGTAGGTGCCGATTCCGACGACCCAGGGTCCGAAACGACCGATGCCGCCAACATGTATTTGATCCTGGCCGCGAACGGTTTCGGCAAGACGACGATCCTAGAGGCGATCTTCGGAATTTATGGGTTGCTCAATTCGGACGTTACAGGGAAGTTTGCGGACGGCTCGTTTAAGGGACGCGCTCAGCTCGACATTCGCACGTCGTGGATATTGGATGGTAAGCCGCAGACGTTGATTGTTTCGCTCTGGACCGGAAGCGAGGAACCCGTTGATCCTCTGTCAATGATCGATCTCGAGACGTTTGGGAAGACCGATATCTGGGCCAAACTCGGTCTCTCCGCCAATGGCACCAGCGTTGCAAGACTCGCGGGGACGAATGAACTCGGGATAGTGCTGCATCAAGCCGTGCGACAGGCTCTGAATGTGCCACCCACTGATCTTTTCGGCCTATCGCAGAACATGCCATCGGTTCTCTATTTCCCCGCAGATCGACGTATTGTCGCGCCCAATCGGCATGAGGCGGTCACCAGACCGGATAATTGGGGCTATCAGCCCGCTGTCTATCTCAGTTCGGACGGGCCGGAATGGGGGACGTCGATCGACAACATGCTCATCTGGCTGGAGTGGTTGGCGGCTAGGGAAAACGAGGTTAGGGATCGGCGCATTGATGATCTGCTGGCGTTTGTTAACCGGCTGATCTTCCAGGATTCTCCAGATAAGCGGATTGAGCGTCCTCATCGCGAGGAGCTTCGATCCTATGTAAAAACGCGTTACGGCCTACATCCGCTCAATGCACTTAGCCACGGCGAACGTGCTATGCTGCACATTCTTGCCCGAACGCTCACGCATATGACATCAAACACGATCGTGCTTATCGATGAATTCGAAATCCATCTTCATACTCGATGGATGAGCCGGATGTTTGAAGCGCTTAAAGACCTTCTCCGATCCTATCCGGCAGTGACAATGGTCTTCACGACACACAATCTGGACTTGATAGATCTATATAGATTTGAAACAAAAGAGGACGGCCTGATTAAGGGCGGCTATTTAATCGAGACGGATATCCTCTGAATGCCCGATCTATCCTCACTTAGGGACACGACTGCACTCAGGCATCGCTATGTGCGAAAGGTGATCGTCTATGTGGAGTCGGACAGCGATGCAAACCTCTTCCGGACCATAGTCGGGCCAGGATACAACGAGCATATCCAGTTCGAGACACCTCCGGAAAAGGGCAGGGGCTGCGGCCCCGCTAAGGCATGCGCCGAAAAATATCGCAAAGACAATCCGCAGATTTACGCGCTACTGGACGGCGAGGCGGCAGTTCCCGAAGCCGATGGGTTCGAGCAGTTCGTTAAATCCGATGCAGCCATCTTCTCACTCGGCAAGTCGGATGGCATTCTATATCTGGCAGATCACGAAGCAGAGAACATTCTTTTGCGCCAGGCAGATATCGTAACCTACATCGTGGATCAGACGACGCTGGCGGAGCTCGGCAAGAACAAGCCCGAAGAGGTGAATGAGAAGGTCTCCTCAATCGTGGAGCGTCAATTCCTTGGAGCCTTATACAAATACGCAAGCTATCTGTTGCATGCTGGTGGTAAGATCGCTGGAGTGCTCGCCGGCACGCATGCCAATAACGTGCCAGAAGCAGAAACCAGGAGGCTCTTGGAAGAGCGGGTTCTCAATGGCAGCTGCGATTGGCAGACCTTTGAGGCCGAGTTCAATAAGGTACAAATGCACGTCGTCCTTCACATGGAAACAATGGACGCAAACGACAAGACCACGACGAAGTGGCGTCTAGCTGACGGGAAAATCGCTCTGAAGAATGTACAGCATACCTACCACATCAATGCCACTTGGGAGGTCCCGTTAGCGAAAGAAGTTGCGCAGTCTGACTATGCAAGGCGGTTCAGGGAAGATCTTTTCAGGTTGACCAATATCCGAGTGGCCGCATAGCCCTGTCATGGAGCGCCTTCTCTCGAGCGGACGCTCGCTCTATGAGCTGTTACCCTGTTACCGAACCGTTTTGGGCGGCGTTGAGCGATCATTGTTCCGCTTGCCGTTTGTGAACAGGTTCGCGCACTCGAAGCCACGGTCGACGTCAGCCTCTCGGTCGTGGCATCCTCCGACAACATATAGATGCTGGAATGTACGCCTACGGTGAGGGCCGCTTTGTAGGGCATGGGTGATCTGGGGATGTTTGTGTGGTGCGTCATCGCGCGGACGCAAACGAGTAGCAAACGTCATGTCTTATCAGCGTGTGGAGTTTCTGACGGGGGCGGAGCGCCGCCGGACACCCTGTCCGATTTCTGGGGGCCACCTCTATGATCAGCTTTTGCGAAGCTGTACTTTGTTATCGGCATTGAGCCCGAATCTTGGAACGCAGTTTGAAACTGTGCTATTTTGCCAAGCATGACTGGACAAAGCATATCAAAGCTAAACTTGCTGGAGCGGACGCTCCCCGACGGGCTGCTGGTGGATGCAGCCTGGATGGAGCGGCACGGCTATTCGACCAGCCTCCGCAGCCAGTATGTCGCAGCCGGCTGGCTCGTGCAGCCGGTTCGTGGCACCTACAAGCGACCAATTGGTAAGCTGACCTGGGATAGGGCCGTCATCTCATTGCAAGCATTGATGAAGCATCCCTTGATCGTGGGCGGACGGACCGCGCTTGAACTGCAAGGGCTTGGTCATTACGTCTCCGCCAGCGGGCCGGGGAGCATCCACCTCTATGGTGACGAACCCCCTCCAGGCTGGCTTGCGAAACTGCCTTTCAAGGAGCGCTTCATCTTCCACAAGGCCCAGACCCTGTTCAGTGCAATGACTGCCGCGGAGGATCCGCTCAGCTTGGCAGGTGGCGACGACGGCGATGACCATGAACGAACCGGAGACCATGTTCGCCCGCTATCCATGAACGCGCACTGGCCTCTGCTAGTTTCCACACCTGAGCGGGCCTTTCTGGAATTGCTGGATGAACTGCCGAGACGCGAGACATTCCACAATGTCGATGTGATTGCGGAGGGGCTGCGCACGCTCAGCCCAACCCGTCTCCAGAAGCTGCTGGAAGATTGCCGCAGCGTGAAGGCCAAGCGGCTGTTTTTCTGGTTTGCTGAACGACATGGCCATCGCTGGCTCACCCGGATTGACCGGGACCGTGTGTCGCTCGGCAGCGGTAAGCGCATGTTGGTCAAGGGTGGCCGGCTTGATCCGAAGTACCTGATAACCGTTCCGGAGGATCTTGGTGTCCCTGTCTGATCGCTACCGGGCGCAGGTCGCACTCCTGATCGCCGTGATGCCGTTCGTCGCGGCGGAAGAGGATTTCGCGCTGAAGGGCGGCACGGCGATCAACCTGTTCGTCCGCGACATGCCTCGCCTGTCGGTCGACATCGACTTGACCTACCTGCCGGTGGCCGGGCGTCCTGAATCCCTGTCTGCGATCGATGCCGGCATGAAGCGGATTGCTGCTGCCATCCGCAAGGGACAGCGCGGAGCGCACGTCACCGAAGTCTTGAACACGCGCGAGCCGGTCGTCACGAAGCTGACCGTGCAGCGGGGGGATGCCCAGATCAAGATCGAGGTGACGCCCGTCCTGCGTGGCTGCGTCTTCGCTTCGGAACTGCGCTCGGTATCGGCTGCAGTGGAGGAGGCGTTCGGCTTTGCCGAAATGCAGGTTGTCTCGTTCCCTGATCTTTATGCCGGAAAGATCGTGGCTGCACTCGACCGGCAACATCCGCGGGATCTGTTCGACATCAAGGACCTGCTGGCCAACGAGGGCATCCATGATGAACTGCGCCGCGCCTTCATCGTCTACCTGGTCAGCCATGACCGCCTGATATTCGAACTGGTGGCACCCCGTCGCAAGGATTTGACCCAGGAATTCGCGCAGGGTTTCGAGGGTATGACGACGGAGCCCGTCGCCCTTGCGGACTTGGCGGCGGCGCGGGAGGCGTTGATTGCCACGATCATCGGCGGAATGCCGGCCGCGCATAGGGAGTTCCTGTTGCGGTTCAAGCGCGGTGAGCCGGATTGGAGCCTCGTCGGGCTCCCTGAAGCTGCGAACCTGCCAGCTGTGCGGTGGAAGCAGTTGAACCTGGACAAGCTTGCCAAGACTGTCCGGGCACGTCTTGTTGATCAACTGGGTACAGCACTGTCATCCTGACCATAATGTCCCGTAACGCCTGCCGGAGATGCAAAAGCAACTTTGAAGGACGAAGGGGCAGGGGCACCCTGCCTCTACGGGGCTGATTTCGCGCTCGCCCAGGATTCCAAGGGCTGGACTGTGTATTTGTGATTGCGCCGCCGCTTTGTACTGATCGTCGCCTGCTTGGCAATGAAGTCCGAGACCTTCTCCATGGCATTCTTGACCGGATCGGCAGCCAGATGGGCGTACCGGGCTGTGGTCTGCACTTGGGTATGTCCGAGCAACTTGCCGATCATCGGCAGCCCTTCGCCCAGGAACAGGGCGCCGCTGGCGAAAGAGTGCCGCAGGTCATGGATGCGGACATCATCCAGCCCGGCCTTCTTGCGGATACGGCGCCAGGGCGGCTGCAGGTCCGTCAGCCGGGCACCTTCCTTCATGCCGGTGATGACCCAGGGATTATCCGTCAGCCGGGGGATCGACCGCAGGACGGCGGCCACGGCTTCCCCGAAATGCACAACCTTCGCACCCGTTTTGGAATCCGGTAAACGCAATGCCCGCGCCTGCCAATCCACATAGGACCATTTCAAGGTCATGACCTCGCCCAAGCGGCAACCTGTCAGCATCAGCAATCGGACGGCGGCCACCACGGCTGGAGGTTCCGAGCCGTCCGCCTCGACCTCGGCCAATGTCCGGCCCAGGGAGGCGTACTCATCGGCGCCCAGGAACCGCTCGCGCTTCTCCTCACGATACTTTTTTACATGCAGGCAGGGATTGCTGCCATCGGGCCGCAGCCCCCAGACCTCTGCCAGATTGAACATCTTCGACAACACCCCCAGGGTCCGGTTGGCCTGATAGGGGATGTGCTTCAGGGATTGATGCAGTTCGGCGATGTCCCGGCGTTCGATATCCAGGACCTTGCGGGTGCCGATCTCGGGATTGATGAATAGTTCGACGGAGCGTCTGTATTCATACTGGGTGGAAGGCTTGCAGCGGACGGAGACATGTTCCTTGAGGAAGCGTTCGCCGAGCCCTTTGACCGTAGGCGATTTGCGAGCCACGTCCAGTTCCTTGACCGGGTCGTTGCCAGCTTTCGCCTGTGAAATGATTTCGTGCGCCCTTATCCGCGCCTTGTCGGCGGTGACGGGGCCATGCGTGCCGATCGTCACCTTCCGCAGCCGGCCTTTGACCCGCGTCATGGCGACATAGACCTTGCGGCCCGACGGCCAGACCCGCACGCCGAAGCCACGGAGTTCATCGTCCCAATACACGGTTTCGACCGCTCCGGGTTCCAATTGGTCGACCACACGCTTTGTCAGCTTTGCCATGGTGGGCCTCCATGCCTGCCAACAAACCGTGGCTGAGCCAGCGTTCCGCAGGTAGCACATAGGTAACAAATGAGAGTGAAATCAGGGTAACGTGGTCGTATTTGGGGGGGCAATGGAAAATTAGTATTAGTGTGTCTAAACATGAAGTTAGCGTATTAAAGTTTGCGGTGCCGTATTTCGTCGTATGAATAATTTTCAAACTCATAACCTGAAGGCCGCAGGTTCAAATCCTGCCCCCGCATCCAACATAAGCCCGCTAACTCAATGAGTTGGCGGGCTTTTGTCTTTCCAGCCCTTGGAAGCAGCCCACAGCCTGGAAGCAGGGTGGAAGCGCAAGGGCAGAAATCAACGTCCGCTGTACGGCCCCAGATTGATCGTTGGACGCTGAACTGGCCCCCGTTTGGACCGGACATTCAGGCCTAGCCTGGGAGGCTTGGGGATATCCCTGAGCATGTGCTTATGCCTGAGATCGAGATCATCACGGATGGCGGTCGCCGTCGCCGCTGGACGGCATCGGAGAAGCTGCGGATCGTTGAGGAGACGCTGGACGGCCGGTCGAGCATCTCTGTCGTGGCCCGCCGTCATGGCGTAGCGCCGAACCTGCTGTATCGTTGGCGGCGTCTGATGCTGAAGGGCGGTTCGCGGTGAAGGCGGTGGCCCAAACGCTGGGTGTAGCCCGGTCCAATCTGGTTGATCGGCTGGCGGGCCGGACCCGGCCGCGCGGTCGCTACCACAAGGCCGGGGACGCGGTGGTCGTGCCCATGATCACCGCCCTGGTGGCGGCCCGGCCGACATATGGCTATCGCCGGATCACGGCGCTGCTGAACCGGCAATTGCGGGAGAGTGGCGCCACACCGGTGAACCACAAGCGGGTCTATCGCATCATGCAGGCCAACAACCTGCTGCTGGCCCGCAAATATGAGGAGCGGCCCGATCTGGCGCATGACGGCAAGGTGATCGTTATGCGCTCCAACCTGCGCTGGTGCTCGGACGGGTTCGAGTTCGCCTGCTGGAACGGCGACATCATCCGCGGCGCGTTCATCATCGACGCCCATGACCGGGAGATCGTCGCCTGGCGGGCCGTCGTCAATGCCGGCATCAGCGGTTCCGACATCCGCGACGTGATGCTGGAAGCGGTCGAGGTCCGGTTCGGCGCCGTGCGTGTTTCCCAACCCATCGAGATGCTGTCGGACAACGGCTCGCCCTACATCGCCAGGGAGACCCGGATCTTTGCCCAGCAGCTCGGCCTGAAACCTTGTTTTACCCCGGTGAAAAGCTCGCAGAGCAATGGCATCGCCGAGGCCTTCGTTAAAATCCTGAAGCGTGACTATGTGCAGGTCACGCCACTGCCGGATGCCGAAACCGTCCTCGGACAGATCGGCGGATGGATCGATGACTACAACAATAACCATCCACATTCCGGCCTAAAAATGCGCTCGCCCCGCGAGTTCATAAGGGCCTATCGTGAAACCGCCTGAATGTCCGGCCAAACGGGGGCCAGTTCACGCACCCAGGCCCGGGTTAACCCGGTCATCGTGCGGGTTCTCTCCAGCCTGCCGTTGGAACAACAGATCACCACCGACGGTGCCACCTGGCTGGACCGCGAGTTGCTCGCCCCAAACCCAGCGCCGCTGCGCGATGCTGGTTTCGGTCGGATGTGCGTGATGCCCAGGACCGTCGGCGGCAATGGCTGATAGTCGAGGATCTAGCCCGCGAGGAACAAGGCCGAACCTTTTACCGTGCCGACCTGCTGGCAACCCTGCGGCGGCGCGAGCTGCTGCGGGTTGCCGGCCAACTGTCTGACGAGCTGGGCTTGCCCTATGCCAGCCTCTCCCGTGGCCACCCCGTCGAGGGCACCTACTGCCGGACGGTGCCCCTTGCCAGCGAAAAGCTGGCCCTGATCGAGCGCAGCCAGGACTTCACCCTGGTCCCCTGGCGGCCGGTGTTGGACCGGCATATCGGGCAGCCTATGTCGGGGATCGTCAGCGGTGATGGTGTGACCTGGAACTTCGGGCGGCAGCGCGGGGGACCGGCGATTGAGTGAAAAAACCATCGCTCTCAGATGCTCAATGTTGGTCGCCCAGTCCCCGCCTGTAGGTTTCAGGGTGCGCGGCCGGAATGGGCCAGCTTGGGCTCCGACTCATCCGCCGCCTATAACGAGCCGTTGTGCGGCGACCTTTAGACCAGCCCGACTGAGATATCGCGCTCAGGAGATCGGCACTTGGGCGGTCCCGGCATCAATCCACGCCCGTGTCTGGTCCAGGATTTCGTCGGAAAGCACAGGATCATCAATGGCGCGGGCCAGGATGACGGCCCCCACCATCGCGGCCCAGCTTCCAATGGCCGCGCACCGGCTGTCGGCCGGATCCATAGCCGGGAGAGCCTGCTGGATACGGGCGATCTGCGAGCGGAGGCCTTCCGTCATGGCCGCGCGCGCCAGGGGCGTTTCGTGGCGGACGGACGCGGCCAGTCCTGCTGTCGGGCACCCACCGGCGGGGTTGTCGCGGTGACGGGGTGACAGATAGGCATCGACATAATGCCGAAAGTCACCGCCTTCACCTGCGTTCGCCCCAAGGGCATGCGCCAGGGTTTTCGCGACCAGATCGTCCTTCGAACTGAAATGACCATAGAAACCGCCATGCGTAAGGCCGGCGGCCTTCATCACCTCGGACACGCTGACGGCGTCGAACCCCTTCTCGCGGAACAGCCTGCTGGCAACGTCCAGAATCCGACGGCGGTTTTCCGCCATCTGCTCTCGGCTGACATTCATTGCAAATTTCTCCACGAGCCATATTGACATAATCATGATGACCATCATATTTAGACAATCGTGATGATCGTCATGATTATAGGCATCAACAGAGCAGAGAGCAATCCCATGGCTGCCCTTCCTTCAGTGTTGGTTACAGGCGCTTCCACCGGCATTGGCGCCACCTATGCCGACCGTTTCGCGCGCCGCGGCCATGACCTTGTGCTGGTGGCGCGGGACCGCAAGCGCATGGAGGCGCTGGCCGACCGGTTGCGGCAGGAAACTGGCGTGGCCATCGACATCATCCAGGCCGATCTGACGCAGGCCGCCGATCTGGCGGTGGTGGAGGCGCGGCTGCGCGACGATGCGCGCATCGGCATCCTGATCAACAATGCGGGCACGGCCCTGGGCGGCAGCTTCATTGAGCAGTCCACCGATGATGTAACGCGGCTGGTCGCGCTGAACACCACAGCCCCGCTGCGGCTGGCCAGCGCCGTTGCACCGCGCTTCACGGTGGCGGGCGTAGGGGCCATCATCAATATCGGCTCGGTGGTCGGGCTGGCACCCGAATTCGCCATGACCGTCTATGGTGCGACCAAGGCGTTCGTGCTGTTCCTGTCGCAGGGGCTCCATCTGGAACTGGGACCGAAGGGTGTCTATGTCCAGGCCGTGCTTCCTGCCGCCACGCGCACCGAAATCTGGGAGCACGCCGGTGCCGACGTCAGCACCATGAGCGGGGTGATGGAGGTCGATGAACTGGTTGACGCGGCGTTGGTCGGGTTTGACCGTCGCGAACCGGTCACCATTCCGCCGTTGCCCGATGTGGAGCAATGGAACAGCTATCAGGCTGCACGTCAGGCCATTCTTCCGAATGTGGGTCAGGAACATGCCGCCGCACGCTACCGGCAGGCCGTCTGACTCTGTGCGCCAACATTTCTCGGCCGAATGGCTGCCGTGACCCGGCAGGTCGCTAACAATCATCTGAAGAGCGGGTCATCATGAAGGCCTTCATCGTCGATAAGTACAAGAAGGGACGCGCCCTTCGCCTGGGCGAGATGCCGGCCCCCGTGCTGACGGATAGGGATGTCCTGGTCCAGATCCATGCGGCCGGGCTCAACCCCCTGGATGCGAAAATCCGCGATGGGGTCTTCAAGCCTCTGCTTCCTTATCGGCCGCCGTTCATCCTGGGACATGACATGGCAGGGGTCGTCACCCGTGTCGGGTCAAAGGTCCGCAGGTTCAAGGTGGGGGATGCGGTCTATGCCCGCCCGCGCGACGGCCGCGTCGGGACCCTGGCGGAAGCGATCGCCATTGATGAGGCCGATCTTGCCCTGAAGCCAAAGAACCTGAACATGGCTGAAGCCGCCGCCATTCCGCTGGTGGGGCTGACGGCCTGGCAGGCATTGGTGGAGCAGGCCAAGCTGCAGAAGGGCCAGAAAATCCTCATCCATGCCGGTTCGGGCGGTGTCGGGACGTTCGCCATCCAGTTAGCCAAGCATCTGGGCGCAACGGTTGCCACGACGACGAGCACGGCCAATGTCAAACTCGTCACCAGCCTGGGCGCTGATGTCGTGATCGACTACAAGAAACAGGATTTCTCCAAGGTCCTGTCGGGTTACGACGTCGTCTTGAACAGCCTGGAAGGCGACACGCTGGAAAAGTCCCTGGACGTGTTGAAGCCGGGTGGCAAACTGATTTCCATCTCCGGTCCGCCTGACCCGGAATTCGCCCAGCGACAGGGGCTGAACTGGCTGCTGCATCAGCTTATGCGCCTGCTGAGTTTCAGCATCCGACGCAAGGCCAAGGCCCGAGGGGTGGACTATTCCTTCCTGTTCATGCAGGCCGATGGTGGGCAGTTGGCCCAGATCACTTCGCTGATCGAAG
Organism: Niveispirillum sp. FG148; assembly: GCF_057809655.1. Classification (NCBI taxonomy): domain Bacteria; kingdom Pseudomonadati; phylum Pseudomonadota; class Alphaproteobacteria; order Rhodospirillales; family Azospirillaceae; genus Niveispirillum; species Niveispirillum sp. FG148. The sequence continues at coordinate 135,406 of NZ_JBMDKJ010000010.1, read as the reverse complement.
CCGGGATCATCCGCCCGGTCATGGATCAGGTCTTCCCGTTCGAAGCGACCAATGACGCCCTGGCCTACATTGAAACGGGGCGATCAAAGGGCAAGGTCGTCGTCGCCCTGCGCTGACGATGGCGACGCGCTTACTCCACTTCATGCTCAGCAAACCAGAGCGAAAGCCATGCACGCAAATTCCCCCAAAACGGCGCTCGTGACGGGTGCCTCCTCCGGTATCGGGCGGGCCACCGCCGAGGTTCTGGCACAATCGGGCTTTACCGTCTTCGGCACCAGCCGCAAACCGGGCAGCATCAGCCCGAGCCAAGTAACGATGCTGGCCTGCGACGTGACAGAGGATGCCTCTGTGTCTGCCCTCGTTTCAGAGGTCCTCGCCCGCACCGGGCGCATCGATGTTCTTGTCAATAATGCCGGCCTGGGCCTGTTCGGTGGGGCCGAGGAATCCTCGGTCACCCAGGTTCAGCGCCTGTTCGACGTTAATCTGTTCGGTGTCATCAGGGTCATCAACGCCGTGATGCCGTCGATGCGGGCGCAAGGGCACGGTCGCATCATCAACCTGAGTAGCGCGCTCGGTATCGTGCCAGCGCCCTATTCGGCCCACTACGCCGCCAGCAAATTCGCCCTTGAGGGCTATTCAGAGTCGCTGGATCACGAAGTCCGCGCCTTCAATGTCCGCGTCTCATTGATTGAGCCCGGCACAGTCAAAGGCAATTTCGATCAGAACGCGCTGGACCCTGACAAGAAGATGACTGAGTACGATGATGCCCGTGCCTGGGTGCATGGCTTCTTTAAGAAGGCGCTGTTGACGGCGGTCACACCGGAACAGGTGGCCGATGCCGTGCTGCTGGCTGCTACGGCTCCGCGCCAGCAACTGCGCTATCCTGTCGGCAAGGTTGCAAAGCAAGTCAGCTTGCTGCGCCGCCTCATGCCCGCGCGGATGTTTGACAAGACCTTGCGCCAGGAATTCGGTCTGCCGGGCTGATGTTCGCGCTTCGGGTCCGCAGCCCGAACTTGTCCCCTCGGCCCCTGGCGGGAAAGGTCGTATATAAGGGACATAGTCTGTTCTTCATCTAACTTTCACCCTTCGTTGACCGTTTTGTCGTCCGCGGAGGCCCCTATGACCCCCACCAAACTGCTGATCGGCCAGATCCTGGTCGTCTTCGCCATCGTCATCCTGGGCGTCTGGGCGGCGACGCAGTGGGCAGCTGCCATGCTGGGCTATCAGGCCCAGCTCGGCCCCGCCTGGACCGTCATCGCCGGTTGGCCCGTCTATCGACCCTGGCAGTTGTTCGAGTGGTGGTATTGGTACGAGGCCTATGCGCCGCATGTGTTCGACAAGGCTGGCATGCTGGCCGGGGCCAGCGGGTTCATGGGCTGTGCTGCTGCCATCATCGGGTCGCTATGGCGCGCCCGGCAGACGCGGATGGTCACGACCTATGGCTCGTCGCGCTGGGCGACCCGCCGGGAAGTGGAGGGGGCGGGGCTGTTTCGGCCGGCGGGGGTCTTTCTGGGGCGGTTGGGGGGCCGGTATCTGCGGCATGATGGGCCGGAGCATGTCATGGCCTTTGCCCCCACCCGGTCGGGTAAGGGCGTGGGGCTGGTGGTGCCGACGCTGCTGTCCTGGACGGGATCGGCGGTGATCCATGACATCAAGGGCGAGAATTGGCAGCTGACGGCAGGCTGGCGGGCGCGCTTCTCGCACAGCCTGCTGTTGAATCCCACCGACCCGCGCTCAGCTCGTTACACGCTACCGCAACTTGGCGGTCTCCACCAAGGCGTCGAGCGACATTGTCTCCGGCAGCGTTGACAACCAGAACTTGGTCGGCTTCTCTTTGTCCTCGGGCCATTCGATCAGCAGCCACTCCTCTGGGCGACGCTCCGCCCGCTCCTTTTCGCGGTGCGCGGCGTGAACGCGATCGGCGGCGAACCGGGAGACCAGCGGCGCGTTCGTGCCCTCCCGCCACGTTACGGAGCGCCAAGCCTCCGGAGCCAGCCCTTCGGCCAGAGCCTTTGCTGAGATCGGTTCATGCCCAGGGGGGCGGCGGCGCAGGAGCTTCGACGGCCGCCCCTTGCCGCTCCATGGCTTGGGCGGCAGCGGTTTCACACCAGGCGGCCAGACGGCCAGCGAGGATTGGACACCGGCGAAATAAGTCAGCCCCAGCGCGGTCACGCACTCGCGCAGGGCGGTGTCGTTGCCATAGCCTGCGTCCATCAGGACCATGCCCGGCGCTCCGCGTTGCCGGCCCATGTCTCCGGTAGGTCCAGTTGGCAGGCGACGGGAAGGCTGGCGTGGTCGGTTGCCAGCGACAGCGACACGGCGACTTGGCAATTGTCCTGCTTGCCGATCTGACCGCAGTACTGGCGCGTCACGCCAACGGAATGGCGCCCCTTCTTCGGCATGCCAGTGTCGTTAATGATCCAGGCGCGGACGGGGCCGCGTTCCGACAACGCTGGCAAAACCAGATCGCGCACCCCGGCCAGCACAGCGGCATCGTCCCAGGCTGCGTTGGCAACAAAATGGTGTAAGGACTGATGCGCAGAACCGAAACGTTCCGGCTCCACCCGAGCAGCCATCAGTTCGACGCTCTTGCTGTCGCCAGGAAGGATCAATCCGGTGCAATAGGCACGAAAAGGTGCCGCGCGATCAGCATGACCCACCCTAAGCCAACGCCAGACTCTCGACATATGCTGCGAACCGTGATTCGATGCCGCTTCCGGTGCCAAGGGGATACATACCGCCTCTCCGAACAAAGCATGAATCCCCTGATTACAACGAACCTCTGTTCCATTTCAGATTTTGTCACAAAGTTGAATTAGAGCCGTGCCAGCCTCAGGCAAGCCCGAACGTCTTGCGCAAGCCCTTCTCGACCGGACCGGCGGGCATGAAACGGCGCAGCTTGGCCAGAAGAGAAGCCTCGCCCTTGGGTGTGCGACGCATCTTCCATGGCCCCAGTGCGGCCTCGACCAGGGTGTCGACAACGCCGTCGGGGGCTGGTGCCTTCTGGACATTCTGCTGGATCGCGCGGGAGACGATGCCAAGCTCCTGGCTGTAATCGGGAATCTTCAGCGCCGTTTCGGGCGCGTTGAGATCCAGGTTGGTCTTGGTGAAGGAGGGTTCGACCAGCGTCACCCGGATGCCGAACTGACGAACTTCGTGATCCAGGGTTTCGGATAATCCCTCGACGGCGTGCTTGGAGGCGGCATACAGCGCCATGTAAGGGGCCGGCAGAAAGCCCAGGACCGAGCTGATACTGACAATGCGGCCGGAACGCTGCTGGCGCATATGCGGCAGCACGGCCTTGATCGTGCGCAGGATGCCGAACAGGTTGGTGTCGAACAGGGCCTGGGCTTCCGCGATCGAGGCTTCTTCCGCAGCACCCAGCAAGGTTCCGCCCGCGCTGTTGACCAGCACGTCGATGCGCTGGGCGGCGGCGATGATCGTTTCAACACCGCGTTGAACGGACGCCTCATCACAGACGTCCATTTGAACCAGTTCGACACCGGGGATGGCCTGGGCTTTCGCGATATTGCGTACAGTGCCGAACACCCGGCATCCCTGCTTGGAAAATCGGATCGCGGCACTGCGACCGATGCCTGATGACACGCCGGTGATGAGGACAACTTTTGTATTCGACATGATCGTTTCTTTCATAAGGGATCGGCTGCTCAACCTTGTGAGGCGACGGGCCTGATCTTGAACCAGATGGAATACATTGCCGGCAGGAACACCAGGGTCAGGACAGTACCCGCCAAGGTGCCGCCAATCAGGGTGTAGGCCAGCGTTCCCCAGAACACCGAATGGGTCAGCGGGATGAAGGCCAGGATGGCCGCGAGCGCCGTCAGGATCACGGGCCGCGCCCGCTGTACCGTCGCCTCGACCACCGCGTTGAACGGGCTCAATCCTTCCTGTTCATTGTGATGGATCTGCCCGATCAGGATCAGCGTGTTGCGCATCAGGATGCCGGACAGGGCAATCAGGCCGACCAGGGCATTGATGCCGAAGGGCTGCTGGAACAGCAGCAAGGTCGGCACCACGCCGATCAGCCCCAGCGGACTGGTCAGGAACACCATGACCATCGCCGACATCGACCGCACCTGGAAAATGATGACCAGCAGGGTCAGCGCGATCATGATCGGGAACAGCGGCAACAATGCCTTGGTGGCTTTGCCGGCTTCCTCAATGGAGCCCGCCTGTTCGATGCGGTAACCGGGTGGAAGCTGGGCGATCACCGGCTGCAACTGTTCCAGGATCACAGTGGAGACGTCGGGCGGCTGCAAACCATCGGCAATGTCGCCCCGCACGGTCAGCGTCGGCGTGCGGTCACGACGGCGCAGGATAGGGTCTTCCATACGCACGTCGACAATGCCGACCTGCGACAGCGGAAGGCGCTGTCCGGCCGATCCGACCAGGGTGAAATCAGCAATCCTGGCCGGGTCCAGGCGGATGTCGCCGGCCGCGCGGCCGACCACCTGCACCGAACGGATATCTTCGCGCACCTGCGTCAGCGGCACCCCGCTCAACAGGAACTGCAACTGCAAGGCCACGGCGTTGGAGGTCAGCCCGACAGCCTGCAGCCGGTCCTGATCAAGCGTGAAGTGCAGGGTCGGGACACGCGATCCCCAGTCGGTGTTGACGGTGCGCATCATCGGGCTGGCGCGCATAACGTCCTCGACCTGTGCCGCGATCAAGCGCAACTGATCGGGGTCCGGGCCCATGACGCGGTAAGCGACAGGAAAGGGCGACGGCGGGCCAAACACGATCTGCGTCATGCGCACCCGCGCCTCCGGTGCCAATCCGTCGGCAGCGGCCTGGCGCAGACGATGCTTCAGGGTCTCCCGCTCCTCCTCGTTACCGGTCAGCACGACGATCTTGGCAAAGGACGGATCGGGCAGTTCCGGCGACATGGCCAGGAAGAAGCGGGGGGCACCCTGGCCGATATAGGCGGTCACAACCTTGGCCTCCGGCTGCGTTGCCAGCCAGGCCTCCACCTTCGCCGTCGCGGCACTGGTCTGCTCAATCGAAGTGCCATAGGGCATCTGTACTTCGACAAGAACTTCTGGCCGGTCAGAGGTCGGGAAGAACTGTTTCTTCACAATTCCCATGCCGACCACAGCCAGAACGAACGTCCCCACAACCGCCCCCGCCACCAGCCATTTTGCAGCGATGACACGGCCCAGTACCTGCCGGAAGCGGTTATAGTTGGAGGTATTGTAGATGGCGGCGTGGCCACCCTCGACCGGCTTGATGTCCGGCAGCATCTTCACACCCAGATAAGGGGTGAACGCCACCGCCACCACCCAGGACACGATCAGGGCAATGCCGACGATCCAGAACATGTTGCTGGTATATTCGCCCGCCGTAGACCGTGCGAAGCCATTGGGCATGAAGCCGATGGCGGTGACCAGCGTGCCTGACAGCATGGGGGCCGCCGTGTGGCTCCAGGCATAGGCGGAGGCTTTGACCCGGTCATAGCCCTCCTCCATCTTCACCACCATCATTTCAATGGCGATGATGGCGTCGTCCACCAGCAGGCCCAGAGCCAGGATCAGGGAACCCAACGTGATACGGTCGAAATTCTTGCCCGTCGCCGCCATGATGATGAACACGGCGGCGAGCGTCAGCGGCACCGCCGCCGCCACAACGATGCCGACCCGCCAGCCCATGCTGACAAAACAGACCACCATCACGACCAGCAGGGCGACAAAGAATTTCACCATGAACTCGTCGACCGCCGAACTGATGTTGACGGCCTGATCGGTCACTTTGGTCAGCGACATGCCCAAGGGCAGGTCCGCATTGATTGCAGAAACCTCTGCTTCCAACGCCTTGCCGAGGTCCAACCCGTTCCATTCGTCGCGCATGACGATGCCGAGCAGCAATGTCGGCTCACCGGCGTTTCGCACCTGGAAGGTGGTCGGATCTTCATAACCGCGTTCGACGGTCGCCACATCCGACAGCTTCAGGGTCCGCCCCTGGGCATTGATCGGAGTCTGCCGGATCTTCTCCAGCTTGTCGAAGGCACCATCGACACGGACGAAGACCTGTGCGCCCTTGGTTTCGATGGAACCGGCGGGCGTCAGCACATTCTGATTGTTGAGGGCGGCGAAGATATCCTGCGGGGCGACGCCCAATGTCGCCAGCTTTTCATGGGAGAAGGAGACGAAGATGCGCTCGGGCTGTTCCCCGATGATATTGACCTTCTTGACGCCAGCCACATGCAGCAGGCGCTGGCGCAGGGTCTCCGCATCACGCACCAGCAGGCGCTGCGGCTCCCCCTTGGCCTTCAGGGCGAACAGCGCAAAGGTCACGTCGGCATATTCATCATTGACCAGCGGGCCGATAACACCGGCGGGCAGGGTCTTGGCCTCGTCAGAGAGCTTTTTGCGGGCCTGATAAAACTCCTCCTGCACCTCCGACGGCGGGGCGTCGTCGCGCAGCACCACCATGGTGAAGGCCAGACCAGGCCGGGTGAAGGTCTCAGTCCGGTCGTACCAGCGCAGTTCCTGCATGCGCTTCTCCAGCGGCTCTGCAATCTGGTCCTGCATTTCCTGCGCCGTGGCACCGGGCCAGGCGGTGACGACCGTCATCTGCTTGATGGTGAAGGGGGGATCTTCCGCGCGTCCCAGTTGGAAGAAAGCGAGAATGCCCGCACCCGTGATCAGCAGGATCAAAAACAGGGTGATGGAACGCTCCCGCACGGCAAGGGCGGAGAGGTTGAAACGGCCTATGCTCACGGACGGTCTCCCCCGTTGACAGCCGGGGCCTGACCGGCGACACGCACCGGCTCGCCATCGCGCAGCATATGTGCGCCCAACGAGACAATCAGGTCGCCTGATTTGAGTGGCCCGGTAATGCGCGCGCTATCATCGGTAAGGTGCTGGACGGCGACAGGTTGCCATTTCACCTTTGTCGGCTTTCCGTCGATGACCCAGACCCCCGGCCCCTTCCCGGCATCAAACAGGGCCCCGATGGGCACCTGCATATCGTTCTGCGTGGATGGAATGCCGTCGGCAATACGGATGGTTACGGTGGCCCCCAGGGGAGCGTTAGCCAACTCCCCCTCCAGCACATACCGCGCCTCATAGGTGCGGGTCAGGCGGTCGGCGGCATCAGAGAGAAGGCGAAGTTTGGTTGGAACCGCAACACCATCCCGGCCGAACAATGTGGCCTGCCCGACGGAGCCGATGGCCGGGCGCAGCGTTTCCGGCAGTTGGACGACCGCCTCGCGGCGTCCGGCATGGGCCAACCGCACCACCACCTGCCCAGCACCGACAACCTGTCCGGGTTCGACCAGGGTTTCCATGATCACGCCGTCGGCATCCGCCACCAGTTCGGCATAGCGGTTGGCGTTCTGGGCCACCTCCGCCTGGGCCTGGGCGGCCTTTAGCTGGGCACTGGCGGCGTCGGCCGCCGCCTTGACCTGATCATAGGCGGAGACAGAGATGGCGCCGGTTCCGCGCAAGGCGCGATAACGGGCTTCATCCAGCGCGGTCTGCTGTGCCCGCGCGCGAGCGGCGGTGACCGCTTCCTGTTGCGCTTGGACGGCAAGCTTCAGATCAACCGGGTCGATCCGCAGGAGGACCTGCCCGCGTTTGACCGTCTGCCCGGTATCGACAAGCCGTTCCAGCACCTTGCCAGCGACGCGGAAGCCCAGATCGCTCTGGACCCGGGCCGCGACAGTGCCGGTAAAGGCGCGCGAGGCAACGCTGGCGTTCTGCACAGCGGCGGCGCGCACCAGCGGCGCTTCGGTACGGGGGTCGGCATGCGATTCTTCACCACATGCCGTCAACACAAGGGGCAACGCACAAAGGAGGGAGGAAACAAGAAGGTGACGGCGCAGCATGAGAGACCCATCAGCAAGGAGTTCTGGGATCTCATACTGAATCTAGTGACCAATTTAGTCAATAGTCACTGTCCATGCGCCAGCGTCATGGGGACAGGCTGCGCAGCACAAGGCTGGACAGCTGCAACGGCGCGTCGTCGGCATGGTTGACGCTATATTGCAGGAACAGCGGGTTCAGATAGGGGCGCATGACCAGATAGATCGCCCTGGCCGTCTCATCGAGCGGTGTCTTGCGCTCAAAGTCACCAGAGGCCCGACCTTCCAGCACGATCTCCTGAAGCAGCTTCTGAAGCCGGTCCTCATAGGCGACCACGGACTGCCAGCGCTCCGTGGCTGCTGATACGGCAATCTCATAGAGTTTGCGATCCTGGGAAAACAGGCGGAGGCTGGCCTCAATACCAACCTTGAACATACGCCGCAGCTTCTCGGAGGGCTGCGGGGCTTCCACCACGGCGACCCTGATCTCCGCCTCGATCCCGCACAGGCAGTTGGCACAGATACTCTCGCCAATGGCCTGCTTGGACTCAAAGAATTTATAGATATAGGCCTTGGAGAAGCCGATGGCCTTGGCAAGATCGGAGACCGTGGTCTTCTCATAGCCGTACCGGCTGAAATGCTCGGTAGCAGCGCCAACGATCTGAACCCGAACATCATGGTCGGCCGGACCACGGGCCGAAACAGGATAGGTGGCTGCTTTGTTCATGGCGCGAGGCTTTTCCCACGTTTGGAAATTGCGGAACGTGTGACCATTTGATAATTTGGTCACAATACCCCATTCTAGCCCTCCGTCACGGAAAATGTCCATGCCGCCCAAACATCTTGTCACCACTCTTATGGTTTCCGGCCTTCTGGCCGGCTGTGCCGTCGGCCCCGATTATGTGAAACCGGAAGCAGCCCTTCCCGCGCACTATGTCGGCCAGACCGCAATGACCCAGCGGCATGCAGTGGCCAGCGCCGATATTGCCACTTGGTGGACGGGTTTTGGCGATCCGGCGCTGACCCGATATGTCGCGCTGGCCCTGGAGCAGAACCTTGATCTCGCACAGGCGGCCGCGCGGGTAACCCAGGCGCGGGCGGGGCTGGGTGCCGCCAATGCCGCCCTGTTGCCGTCCGGCAATCTCAGCGGTCAGGCGACCCGGGCTTATCAATCCGTTGAAACACCCCTGGGACAGGTCCTGAACTCAACACCCGATTTCGACCGTTCAGGCAGCGCCTATGACGTTAATCTGGGTGCCAGTTGGGAACTGGACATTTTCGGGGGCCTGCGCCGGGGACGTGAAGCGGCGCTGGCTGATTACCAGGCATCGGAGGCTGGGTTGACAGCCACCCGCCTTGCCGTGGCGGCCCAGACTGCCGACATCTATATAACCATTCGGGGCTTACAAACCCGCCTCGCGGTCGCCCGCCGACAGGTGGAAACACAGCGGGATCTGCTGACGACCGCCAATCATCTATACGCCAAGGGCCTTGCCCCGGAACGCCAGGTACAGCAGGCCGAGGGCGCGCTGGCCCAGGCCCGTGCCGCCGTACCAGTGCTGGAGGCCGGTCTGGTTGCCGCCATGAACGCCCTGGATGTGATGCTGGGCTCGTCCCCCGGCACGCATCAGGCCGAGCTGACCGACGCCCGCGCCATTCCCATCGCACCGCAGATAACGGGGGCTGGATCACCCGGTGATCTGCTGCGGCGTCGGCCCGATTTGATTGTGGCAGAGCGGCGTCTGGCTGCGGCGAACGCCCGCATCGGTGCTGCCATCGGCGAGTATTATCCCAAGCTGTCCCTGAGCGGCCTGGTCGGCAGCACATCGCCGTCCGGCGGCAACCTGTTCACCGGCGATGCCACGCAGGCGACGGGTGTGCTGGGCCTGCGCTGGCGGCTGTTCGATTTTGGCCGCATCAATGCACAGATCAACCAGGCCAAGGGCCAGGAAGCCGAGATGCTGGCAGCCTATCGGCTGGCTGTGCTGCGGGCGACAGAGGATGTGGAGAACGCATTCTCAGCGCTGGTCAAGCGGGAGGAACAAGCCGACGCCCTGACCCAAGGCGTGGACTCAACTGTCCGCGCGCGGAACGCTTCGTTCGCCGCTTACCAGAACGGCGTCGTCAGCCTGATCGAGGTTCTGCAGGCCGACGAGAGTTTACTGCGCGCTGCCGACGGGCAGGCACAGGCACAAACAGAAGCGGCGCGCGCAGCCGTTGCAGCATTCCGCGCCCTGGGTGGCGGATGGCAGGCAACGGAACTCGAACTGGCTTCCGGCAGATGACCCAAACAATCCGACCTTATTTGCGCACCGGCCAGAAACCTATCCTCATTCGGCTCCAACAAACCGCCACGCTGGTGCGCCCAACTTGCGAACCTACCCAGTTAGGGGCGTCCGTGGTCAGAACAAATGGGATATCGGGTTGATGTTAGGCAGCCTGGCTTTGGTGGCACAAGCGCCTGTGTCGGATGGTCTGCTTCTCTGCTTTGGCGCGTCGTTCCAGGATGGCGGTAACGCAGCCATGGTACACATCGGTCGGCGTCAGGTTGCAGATGCTTTCATGATATCGGCGGTGGTTGGAGGCGCCGCGAACATGGTCCATGCCCTTGTCTTCCAGCCAATCAGCTCAAACGGGCGTGGTAATGCTGCCGACAATGCTGGTCATATAGACGGCAGCGTCAGTGACCAGCCTGTCGATTTTCGGGTGCCATGAAGCGGGAGCCAATGTCGCGGCTGCCCTTCGCAGCGTCAGCATTGGCTCCCTTGACTGTCAGAAACTGTAGCCCAACTTTACCCCATAAATGCTGGGCTGGCCGGCAAAGCCGATGATGGTGTTGCCCAGCGCGTTGACAGTACGACGGTACTTCTTGTTGGTGACATTAGTGCCGTATAGGTTGATGCGGAAAGCATCCACCTGATAGGTCGCGCGCAGGTCGAGCAGGCCGTACCCCGCCTCACGGGTCAGCGGGATGCCGGAGCCGTAGATGGCGTTGCCCTCGCCGGGTTCGTGGTAGAATTTGGATAGAACCGCATAGTCCGCGCGCAGGGTCAGCCTGTTGTCATCCACCGGGATGGTCCATTCGGCCCCCAGGTTCAGGGTATTCTTCGGCGCACGGACCAGTGCCGTTCCGTCGAACACCAGGTTCTGGCCCAGATTGAAGACATACTTATCGTATGTCGCATCCAGATAGCCATAGGTGGCGCTCAGTTCGACATTGCGGATGGGGCGCAGGAACATCTCCACCTCGATGCCCTTGACGGTGGAGGTGGCGGCGTTGCTGATCAGGGTCTGCGGGCCGCTGGGTGTGTCGATGATGCGGGAGACCTGCAGGTTCCGGTAATCATAATAGAAGCCGGCCATGTTGACGCGCAGGCGCCGGTCCAGCCAGTCCGACTTCAACCCCACTTCATAGGTCTTGATATCCTCCGGGTCGAACAGGGTGTTGGCTGAGGCGGCGTTGAAGGGCACATACTGGAACCCGCCGGATTTGAAACCCGTAGAATAGCTGGCATAGACATTCACGTCGGGCGTGAATTTGTAGGTGGCGACGACGCGCGGGTCGAAGGAGGAATATTCGGCCCGGTTGGTCACGTCGAATGCTGCCGGGATGATGGGCAGGGCGTCGGTGGTGGCACCGGTCTGCCGCGCGCGCTTCTTGTCCTTGCTGTAGCGGCCGCCCAACGTCACTTCGAACTGTTCAGTCGCGTGCCAGGTGGCCTGGCCGAACAGGGCATAGCTTTCGATGCGGTAATCGGACGACGCGGTGTCGAAGGCCGGGGTGCCGGCCGCCGCGCGCACGGCGCTGTCTACGCCCACGCGGAACATATCGGTGCGGTCGCTGCTGTCATGGTAATAGAGCGTCGCGCTGTAAGTCGGAATCTGGGATTCCCTTTTGGTGCATGTGATTCACCGTTGTTGGAGGTGGATCATGGGCAAAGCCTATTCTGGTGATCTTCGGGAACGAGTTGCGGCCAGGATTTTGGCCGGCCATTCGCGTCGGAATGCGTCGCGGCATTTCGGGGTCAGCCCGAGCTTCGCGATCAAGTTGGCGCAGCGCGTTGCGGTCACCGGCTCTGTCGCGCCTTCCCGGATGGGGCGGCCGGCCGGCAGCGGCAAGCTTGCGCCATACCTTGCCCGGCTGATCGGCTGGGTTGAGGCGCAGCCGGACATCACCATGCCGGAACTGGCGGCGAAACTGCTGGAGGCGACGGGAGCCGTCGCCCATCCCGCCTCGCTGTCGCGGGCGTTGTTGAATGCCGGTGACCTGCTCCCCAATGTGTATCCGGCTATAAGTAGAGTCCTCGGGTTTGGTTTGTGTGTTGGTGGACGTTCAGGAACTGGGGGCATACCCCCGCTCCTGAACGTTGCGAACTGGGCGGGCGACATCCCGCCCAGGGTGGAATGGGGTCGAATATTGTTGTAGTCGGCCCGCCAGTCGGCCAGCACCTGCCGGGCATGCCGCAGGCCGTGGAACAGGATTTCATTCAGGCATTCATCGCGCAAGCGTCCGTTGAAACTTTCCACGAACGCATTCTGGGTGGGCTTGCCGGGCTGGATATAGTGCCATTCAACCCCAGTGGCCTGCGTCCAGGCCAGGATCGCCCTGGAAATGAACTCGCTGCCATTGTCGCTGACAATCATCAGCGGCTTGGCCCGAACGGCGATGACGGCGTCCAGCTCCCGCACCACCCGCTTGCCGGACAGCGAGGTGTCCGCCACCAGAGCCAGGCATTCGCGCGAGAGTCATCCACCACGGCCAGGATGCGGAACCGCCTTCCATCACTGAACGCATCCGACACGAAATCCAGGCTCCAGCGCTGGTTGGGCGCTTGTGCACTGCATCCTCATCCTGAACCATTTCCGTTTTGTGTTGTGGAGTGCAGCCAAGGCGGCGAGGCTAATGCTTCCCGCAGCGATTGAAGAAATACGTTGGCGCGGCTGCTGCGGCCCCGGCGCGCGTGCACCAGCGCTACCACATCGGCTGACGGCAGGGACCATTGCGGCAGAAGCCGATGCAACTTTTCAGTAGCAAGGTCCCTGGCCACGTCCCATTCGCTTCTCACGATGATGCCTGACCCTGAAAGCGCCCAGTCGCGAATAACCTCGCCATCGTTGGTCGACATGGTTGGGTTGATCCTTACCGTCGCACCGCCCCGTGTCGGGTGCGTAAAACGCCACAGCGTCACATCTTCATTATTTTCCCGCAGGGCCAGGCAGCGATGCAGGGCAAGATCCTCCGGCCTTTCAATGGGCGGATGACTGGCCAGATAGTCCGGTGCCGCGCAAAGAAAGCGGCGATTGGGGGCCAGGGTCGTCACCAGCCGGTCACTTTCCGGCAAGGCGCCGATATGGACGACAATGTCCCAGCTTTCCGACATCTGCCTTATCGGGCTGTCCGACAGTTCAAGGGTGACGGCAGCGGCCGGATGGCACTGTGCGAATTCCTGGACAATGGGGGCGATATATCGCCGCCCGAAACCGTGAGGAGCGGCGATCCGTAGATGCCCCCGGACTTGCGTCGTCCGCCGGGCGAGGCGTTCGGAAAGGTCATCCATCGCTTCAATGATCGTGCGCCCCTCCGATGCCAGGAGTTCACCCTCGTCGGTGAGATTCAGTCCGCGTGAGGTGCGATCGACCAGATTGACTCCGACGCGCAGTTCCAACGCGCGCAGCCGTTGGGTTACCGCGGGCGCGGTGACATTCAGCCGCCGCGCAGCCTCCGCTAAAGACGGGGAAGCGGCGATCATGGCGAAGAAGGTCAGATCCTCTGTGGAGATCATAAGGTTGGCCTTAATCAAACATAAAGCGATAGTTAATTGTCGAGTTCATGTTTTTACATGATCCTTTCCTTGACGCAATGCCCCCGGGACCCACGGTTCCGTTCTCCGTCGTTGGCATCAAAAGGTGGATTATGGCGTTTATGGTCTGCGATCGGCATTATATTGGGGGCTGCTGGGCGGCCCCGGCCATATCCGGAGATCTGATGCCGGTCGTCGATCCGGCGACACAGCGGGAGGTCGGGCAGGTGGTGTCCGGCAGCACCGATGATGTCGATCTTGCCGTGGCAGCGGCGCGTGCGGCCTTTCCAGCATTCTCCATCACGCCGGTTGCCGACCGTGTGGCGCTGCTGGGCAGGATCCTCCGGCTGTTGGAGGAACGGGCCGAGGATATGGCGCGGGCCATCAGCCGGGAAATGGGCGCGGCCATCAGCTTTGCACGCGCCTCCCAGGTTCCTTTCGGCATTGCACATGTCCGGGCCGCCATCGAGGTGCTGGGAACCTATGCCTTCATCCGCCGGCAGGGCACGACGGCGATCATCAAGGAGGCGATCGGCGTCTGTGGGCTGATCACGCCGTGGAACTGGCCGCTGTATCAAATTACGGCCAAGGTGGCGCCGGCCATCGCGGCGGGATGCACGATCATACTGAAGCCCAGCGAGTTGTCGCCGTTCAGCGCCAATCTGTTCGCCCGGATCATGCATGATGCCGGGACCCCGCCGGGCGTTTTCAACCTTGTCCATGGTACGGGACCGCAGGTGGGTGCCCCGCTTGCCGCGCACCCGGATGTGGACATGGTGTCGATCACGGGGTCGACCCGTGCCGGCATTCTGGTGGCCCAAGCTGCGGCCCCCACGGTGAAACGCGTTACCCAGGAACTGGGCGGCAAATCGCCCAACATCCTGCTGGACAATGCGGATTTTGACCGTGTCGTGCCGTTGGGCGTGGCGGCGGCCTTCCGCAATGTCGGTCAGTCCTGCAGCGCGCCCACCCGTATGCTGGTTCCGGCCGGCCGGTTGGCACAGGTTGAGGCGTTGGCCGCGAAGGCCGCAGCCGCCATGACGATTGGCGACCCGATGGATGAGGCCACGGTCCTGGGGCCCGTCTCCACCCCGGCACAGTTCGACAAGGTGCAGGCCATGATTGCCATCGGCCTGGCGGAAGGGGCGAAGCTCATCTGCGGCGGGCTCGGGCGGCCCGAGGGGCTGGAACAGGGATATTTCGTTCGGCCGACAATCTTTTCCCAGGTCCGGTCAATCATGCGCATCGCCCAGGAAGAGATATTCGGGCCGGTCCTCTGCCTGATCCCCTATGCTGACGAGGAGGAGGCGGTAAGCATCGCCAACGATACGGTTTATGGCCTGGGCTCGCACATCCAGTCCGCCGATCTTGATCGCGCCCGTCGGGTCGCGTCGCGGATCAGGGCCGGACAGGTCCACATCAACCATCCGGCTTGGGACGCGCACGCCGCCTTCGGTGGCTACAAACAGTCCGGAAATGGCCGCGAATATGGGGAATTCGGCATGGAGGAGTATCTGGAGACCAAGGCGGTTCTCGGGTATTTCCAGCCATGAGCGGGGCCCAGATCACCCGCCGGGTTCTGCTGGGCGCAGCCGGTGCCGGGCTGGCCGTGGCCGGAACCAAACTGCTGGACCGGCCAGCCAAAATCATACACCCGCCGGCCGCCGGTTCATCCCAGCCGCGTGTTGGCGGCCGGATCCGTGTGGCCGGTACCTCATCATCGACGGCCGATACACTTGATCCCGCCAAAGGGGCGCTGGGTACGGACTATGTCCGGCATTTCATGCTGTATAGCGGTCTGACGGAACTGGACCGCGACCTGAATCCCTATCCGGCACTGGCGGAAACGATCGTTAGCGATAATCAGCTCGTATGGCATGTGAAACTGCGCCAGGGCGTACAGTTTCACGATGGCAAAAGTCTGGATGCCGCCGATGTCGTCTTCACCCTGATGCGGCACAAGGATCCAGCTGTTGGCTCCAAGATGTTGCAGATCGCCAGACAGTTTAAAGAGGTCAAGGCCACGGGGCCGCTGGAACTGTGGATCGAGTTGTCGGGCCCCAATGCCGACTTGCCGACGATCCTGGCCCAGTCGCATTTCCTGATCGTGCCTGAAGGGCAGACGGATTTTTCCACTGCCAACGGCACTGGCCCCTTCCGGCTGGTCGAGTTTCAGCCCGGCATCCGTACCATCGTCCGCCGCAACACGAACTTCTGGAAGCCGGGCAAACCCTATCTTGACGAGATCGAGCTGATCGGCATCCCGGATGAGGTCAGCCGGGTCAACGCGCTGCTGTCGGGTGATGTTCATCTCATCAATGCCATGAACCCCCGATCCGCGCGGCGCGTTCGGGAAGAACCGGGATATGGGATCATTGAGACCAAGTCCGGGCTCTACACCAATCTGATCCTGCGACAGGATCATCACCCGACATCGAACCCCGATTTCGTGACGGCGATCAAATATCTGCTGGACCGGCCCCTGATCAACAGGGCGCTGTTCCGGGATTACGCGACAATCGCCAATGACCACCCGATACCGCCATTCCATCCCTATTATCGCGATGACCTGCCGCAGACGGGCCTGGATCTCGATCGTGCAAAATGGCACCTGCAGCGGGCCGGTCTGGTTGGCGTGCGCCTGCCGGTCTACGCGTCGCCTGCTGCGGAAGGGTCGGTGGACATGGCGTCGGTTCTTCAGGAGTACGGGGCTCGCGTGGGCCTGCGACTGGCGGTGAACCGCGTGCCGGCCGATGGCTACTGGTCCACCCACTGGATGAAGCATCCGATGGGCTTCGGGAACAGCAATCCGCGCCCGACGGCGGATATGATCTTCAGTCTGTTCTACAAATCCGACGCGGTCTGGAATGAGTCGGGTTGGCAGAACCCCCGGTTTGACAGCCTGCTTCTGGAAGCGCGTGGGGAATCAGACCACGCGCGGCGAAAGCAGCTCTACGGCGAGATGCAAGGTCTTGTGCGGGATCATTGCGGCAGCGCCATCCCCGTCTTCATCAGCCTGCTGGATGGCTACGACCAGCGTTTGAAAGGGCTGTATCCCGTCCCGCTGGGCGGATTCATGGGCTACACCTTCGCCGAGCATGTTTGGTGGGATACCTGAGACATTAAGCTCAACCTTATCCAATCATGCAGATGCCGTTAATTGCCTCGCTCTCTTCGAGAGAGCAAAAATCTCATTACCCTACTTGCGAGGACCTATCTGTGACGTACACGGACATCCCAACGAACCCCGATATGGCTTCAGTGCCGGTTCGGTTGTCGGATCTCGAAACCCCCTGTCTGATCCTGGATGCCGACCGCATGGAGCGCAACGTTGCGCGGTTGCGCCAACGGCTTTCATCCTTGGGTGTTTCGCTGCGCCCACATCTCAAGACCGCGAAGTCGGTCGATGTGGCGCGTCGGGTGATGACAAGCCCGGAGGGTCCGGCAACAGTCTCCACGCTGAAGGAGGCGGCATATTTCGCCGCAGCAGGCGTCAAGGACATGATCTATGCCGTCGGCATCGCGCCGGCCAAGCTTGCCAAGGTGCTGCAGCTCCGTCGGGACGGCGTCGATATCGCCATTGTCCTGGATACGGTGGAGCAGGCCGAAGCCGTGGCGGCAGCGTCGCGGGCGGCGGATCATGCCATACCGGCGCTGATTGAGATTGATTGCGACGGCCACCGGTCGGGCGTCCTTCCCGGTGATGCCGACCGTCTGGTGGCGATCGGGCAGGCGCTTGTCCAGGGAGCGGAACTGCGCGGCGTGCTGACCCATGCCGGTGCCAGCTATGGTGCCCGCACTGAACAGGCGCTGGTCGATGCGGCGTCGCAGGAACGCCGCGCCGTTGTCCAAGCGGCGGAGATACTGCGCGATGCCGGCCTGCCGTGCCCGGTGGTGAGCCTGGGTTCCACGCCCACGGCGCATTTCGCCACCGACCTTGCCGGTGTCACGGAAGTGCGGGCCGGGGTGTTCGTCTTCTTCGACCTGGTGATGGCCGGTATCGGCGTCTGCAAGGTGGATGATATCGCCCTGTCGGTCCTGGCCACCGTGATCGGGCATCAGCGCGAGAAGGGCTGGGTTCTTGTCGATGCCGGCTGGATGGCGATGTCGCAGGATCGCGGCACCGCCAAACAGCCTGTCAGTCAGGGGTACGGGCTGGTCTGCGACAGCAGCGGCACCCCCTATGCCGACATCATTCTGGCCGATGCCAACCAGGAACATGGGATCGTGACCGTCCGGCCCGGCTCCGGGGCGACGTTGCCTGACCTGAAGATCGGTGACCGCGTGCGTATCCTGCCCAACCATGCCTGTGCCACGGGAGCCCAGCATGCCGGATATCAGGTCGTGCGTGGCGCATCCGATATTGTCGAGGCCAGTTGGCCGCGCTTCGGAGGCTGGTGATGGCCGGTATTGACACCATCCTGACGGATACGGCACCGGCGCCCGCGGGGCATTATGTGCAGGCTGTGCGTGCGGGGAATACGCTCTATATCTCCGGACAATTGCCGATCCGGGCCGATCGCCAGCCCCTGGCCGATACCGGTTTTGAGACGCAGACCCGTCAGGCCCTGGCCAATATGCTGGAAATCCTGAAGGCGGCAGGCGGAACACCGGCGCAGCTGGCCCGGGTGACCGCCTATATCGTGGGCGTCGCCAACTGGCCGGAATTCAACCGTATCTATGCGGAGATGCTGCCCGATGCGCGGCCGGCGCGGACCGTCGTGCCGGTGCCCGAGCTTCACTACGGCTTTCTGGTGGAAATCGATGCCGTTGCGTATCTGCCGACGCCTGTCCATACGCCCTGATCCATAAAAGGAAATCGACCATGACCAGCACCGAATGCCCTTCCTTTGTGGATTTGGAATCCCTGGCCGCAACGCTGGCGTCGGACGCCGGGCTGGAGCCCTTCGGGTCCGGGGCAAGGCTGCTTCCCGTGCGCGCCGGTCCCTGCGAAATCTTCGTCACATCGGTTGCCGCCAGCGAAGGCGCGCATGTCGAGGGTCGTGGTGATACCTGGATTTTCGTCAGGAAGGGCACCCTCACCCTCGACGCCGGGCCGCAAAGGGCCGTGATCGGCCCGGGAACCAGTGCCGTGATCTCCAAAGGCACAGTGTTCCACTGGCATGCCGCCCAGCCGGTTTCCATCATCGGTATGCGATATCTGGATGCGGTTGAGGAGGGCAGGGGGATCAGCGTGATCGACAATGCCGCGACCCTGGTTGCCTCCAACCCGCCGGCGGATGAGGTCCTGACCAGCGAGAGACCGTCTTGTCGTTCCCATAATGCCTTCCGTTCCGCCAGCGGGGAGTTCCTCTGTGGCACCTGGGATTCCACGCCTTATCAGCGGATACCCATCTTCTTCCGCCACTGTGAACTCATGCATCTGCTGGAGGGTGAGGTGACCTTCACCGATGAGTCCGGACGGACGGGCACCTTCCGTAAAGGTGATACTTTCATCATCGAGCAGGGTGCCCGCTGTAGCTGGGCCAGCTTTGTGCATGTCGCCAAGATCTATGCGCAATTCAAGCCGGTCGCGTGACGCCCGGCGCTCGACCGGTCCGATATCAGATATTGAGGCTATCCATGGTTCCCGCCGTTCGAACCGTTGCCAACGACGAAACCCTTCCCCAGTCCGTCGATGTCGTGGTGATCGGCGGCGGCATCGTCGGCACGGCGTCCGCCTATTATCTGGCAAGGCGCGGCCTGTCCGTGGCGTTGCTGGAGAAAGGCCATATCGCCTGCGAACAGTCCAGTCGGACCTGGGGCTGGTGCCGTCAGCAGAACCGTGATCCCCGCGAAATGCCCCTGTCGGTCCTGTCCATGTCGCTGTGGGACGGGTTGGCGGGGGAAATCGGCCAGGATCTCGGTTTCCGGCGTACCGGTCTGGTCTATGCGACCCACGATGCCGCAATGCTGGCCGGGTGGGAGGCTTGGGGGCCGACGGCACAGGCGTTTGGTGTCGAAACCTATATGCTGACCGCGGCGCAGGCGGCGCGGCGCATCCCGGAAACCCGTCGCAAATGGGTGGGGGGACTGCATTCCGTCGCGGACGGAAAGGCAGAACCCGCCCTGGCGGCACCGGCACTGGCCGAAGGGGCCCGCGCGCGGGGCGCCAGCATCCATCAGAATTGTGCCGTACGCAGCCTGGACATCACGAATGGCCGCGTGACGGGTGTGCATACCGAAAAGGGCAGCATCCGGGCGGATGCGGTCCTCTGCGCCGCCGGAGCCTGGGCGTCCACCTTCCTGGCCCGCCATGGCGTGGTGTTCCCCCAGGCCAGTGTGCGACAGACGGCGGTGCGCACAAAGCCGAGCCGGGATGTTGGTGATGTGATCTACTGCCCGGATCTGGCCATGACGCGACGCCTGGATGGCAGCTACACGTTGGCGATCAGCGGGCGGGCGACGCTGGAACTGACAGCGCAGGGCATGCGCTTCGCGCGCGAGTTTCTGCCGCAATTCATCAAGCGACTGAAGGCCGTGCAGATCGGGGTCGGCAGGTCCCTGTTCGCCGGGCCGGAATCCCTTCCATCCTGGCTTGGCAGCGATGACCGGATATTCGAGCGTCACCGTGTGCTGGACCCAGCCCCCAAACGGCGGCTGGTCCAGGCCATCATGGACAATGTAAAGGGCACCTATCCCGATCTGGCCGGGATGGAGATCGACCATGCCTGGGGTGCCTATGTCGATTGCACGCCCGATGCCGTGCCGGTCGCGTCCGGGATCGATGCGGTCGGCGGTCTGTTCCTGGCGGCGGGTTGTTCGGGGCATGGGTTCGGCCTTGGACCGGGCCTCGGCTATCTGATGGCGCAGTTGATCAGCGGTGAGGCGCCGTCCATCGACACCACACATTTCAACCTGTCGCGGCTGGTTGACGGGTCCACCATCAATGTCGGTTCGCTTTAAGACATTCCACAGCAAACGGATAATTCCAGGGGGCACAACATGGGCATGATGGCTATGGCCGCTTCCGGACAACCGCAATCCGGGGTGATCGGAACCGCCGCCAAATCGGCGGGCGCACGGTTGCGCAGCATTGATGCGCTGCGTGGCCTGGTCATGGTGGTGATGCTGCTGGACCATGTTCGGGAGACGTGGTTCCTGCATGTCGATATCACCGATCCGGTCGACGCAAGGACAATCATGCCGGCGCTTTTCTTCGCCCGGCTGGCCGCCAGCCTGTGCGCGCCGATCTTCGTTGCGCTGACCGGCCTTGGCGTCTTCCTGTACGCCCACAATCACACGGCCCAGGAAACGACCTCCTATCTCCTGAAGCGCGGCTTTTTGTTGATGGCGATCGAGGTGTTTTTCCTGTCGCCGCTTTACTGGGGGATCGCACAGCCGACATTGTGGCTTCAGGTCATCTGGTGCATCGGGGTGTGCATGGTCGTGCTGGCCGGTCTGTTCCGGCTGCCGCTGGCCACGCTGATCGTGATGGGCCTGGTGATCGTTGCGGGCCACAATCTGCTTGATCCCATCCGTTTGGCCCCGGACGCGCCGCTCCATACGCTTTGGGCCCTGCTGCATCAGCGTGACCTCATCGCCCTGCCTTTCGGGCTGGTGGCCAAGACCAGCTATCCCGTGCTGGCCTGGATCGGTGTGATCCTGCTTGGTTTCGGGATCGGTCCCTGGTTCCTGCCGCATGTGTCGGCCCAGGCCCGTCAGCGTCGGTTGCTTATGCTGGGGGCCGGCATGATCGCCCTGTTCATGGGCCTGCGCCTGCTCAACATCTATGGCGACAAGCCCTGGTTTGTTGTCGATGGTGAACCGGCGCGGACGATGATGAGCTTCATGTCGCTGACCAAATATCCGCCATCGCTGGATTTCCTGCTGTTCACGCTGGGTGTCGGATCGCTGCTGCTGGCCTTTTTCGAACGCATCCGAGAGGCGGGCATCGCCGGCGCTCTGGCTGTGTTCGGCGGCGCCCCGATGTTCTTCTACATCTTCCACCTGTCCATGCTGCGCCTGCTCTACCACTCGGCACTCGCCATCTGGGGGCCGAACCACGGAACGCTCTTCGGTTTCGACAGCTATGGCTGGGTGTTCGCCTGGTATCTGGGTCTGATCATCCCCTTCTACATACCGACGGCCTGGTTCTCGCGGCTGAAGGCGCGGCGCAAGGACATCGCCTGGCTCAAATATTTCTGATCGGTACCGGCTTCGACAAGGCGCGTTCACTGCCCCGGCTTGGCCGGTGAAGGACGTCAAAGGGAAGATGTGATGGCTGTTTCTGAATCCGCGGCGGCCCCGCTCCGACTGGTTACATTGACGGCGGCGCATCTGCCGCAGGGATTGGCGCTGTCACAGGCGCTGCAATGGCCTTACCGGCTGGAGGACTGGGCCTTCGCCCTTGCGCTGGGGAACGGTGTTGCCGTCGAGATGGAGGGCCGGCTGGTGGGAACGGCGCTGTGGTGGCCCTATGGCGACCAGCACGCATCGGCCGGAATGATCATCGTCGCTTCCTCTGCACAACGCCGGGGTATCGGCAAGGCGTTGATGGATGCGTTGCTCGAACAGGCTGACGGCAGGACGATCATCCTCAACTCCACATCGGAAGGGCTGGCGCTCTATGCGCGGCTCGGTTTTGTCGCCGACGGCGCCGTACACCAGCATCAGGCGGTGCTTGCGACCATGCCGGTCGTGGAGCCTGTTGACGGTCATATCAGGGACTTCCGGGCGGATGACCTTGCTGCCATCCATGCCATTGACCTGGCGGCAAGCGGGATGAATCGTGCGAACCTGATCGGCGCCCTGATCCGGACAGCGTCCATCCGGGTGATTGAGCGGGCGGGCACGGTCTGCGGCTATGGCTGTGTCCGCAGATGGGGGCGGGGTGTCGTTATCGGGCCGGTGGTGGCGGGTGATGTAACAGTGGCCCGCGCCTTGATCCTTGACCTGATGACCAAGCTGGTGGGCGGTTTTGTCCGCATCGATGTCACGGCTGCCAGTGGTCTCTCGGCGTGGCTGCGGGATCTCGGCTTGCCCAAGGTCGGGGCAGTTACCGCCATGGTGCGCGGAATTCGACCGCAGTCCGATGGGACTGCAACCCTTTTTGCGCTGTCTAATCAATCGTTTGGCTGATTTCCAGGCCGGCCCTTGTCAGCGGGCGATATGGTTGAGGAGTTCCGGTGATGAAGATGACTTCCTATTGGCTGGATACGACCACGCCCTTCGGTGCCGCAATGCAGGGCGGTCCGGAAGGAAAAGCCGATGTTGCCGTCGTTGGGGCGGGTTTCACGGGTCTGTCGGCCGCTCTGGCCCTTGCCAGGAAGGGCGCCAAGGTGGTGGTGCTGGAGGCCGGGCGGGTCGCCAATGCCGCCTCAGGCCGCAATGGCGGCATGTGCAATAATGGCTTCGCCCAGGATTACTATTCTCTGTCCACGGCGCTGGGCCGGGACAGGGCGAACAGATATTATCGCGCCTTCGATGCCGGCGTCGATCTGGTGGAAAAGATCATCACCGAGGAGGGTATCGACTGCCATTTCAAACGCGTCGGCAAACTGAAACTGGCCGCCAAGCCCGCCCATTACGACAAGATAGCGCGCTCTCAGGAATTGCTGTCGCGGGATGTCGATCCCGACACCTGCATGGTACCACGATCGGAAATGCGGGCCGAAATTGGCTCCGACCGCTATTTCGGCGGCATGCTTTTCAAGAAAAGTGCCTCCCTGCATATGGGGCAATATGGTCAGGGCCTGGCAGTGGCGGCGGCGCGCCACGGTGCGTGGATTTACGAGAACAACCCTGTCACCGGGCTGCGCCGTGTCGAAGGGCAGGTCCATGAAGTAACAACGCCCAACGGAAGCATCCGGGCCAATCAGGTCCTGTTGGCGACCGGCACATCGCGGATCGGACCGCTCGGCTGGTTTCGCCGGCGGATCATACCCGTCGGGGCCTATATCATCGTGACGGAGCCCCTGCCGGTCAGCCTGCTTGACCGGCTGACCCCCAACCGTCGCAACACCACCGACACGCTGAACTTCGTCAATTATTTCCGGGTTCTGCCTGACAATCGGCTGCTGTTCGGCGGACGTGCGCGGTTTTCCAGCGCCAGTGATCCGGTATCGGATGCGAAAAGCGGAGCCATTCTGCGGCGCTCAATGGTGAGGCTTTTCCCCGAACTGGCGGATGCCCGTATCGATTATTGCTGGGGTGGCATGGTGGAAATGACGCGGGACCGGCTGCCACGGGCGGGTGAACGCGACGGTCTCTTTTACTCCATGGGCTATAGCGGGCACGGGACTCATATGGCGACCTATATGGGTGCGGTCATGGCAGACGTGCTGGACGGTCGTGCGGACCTCAATCCCTGGCGGGACATGGACTGGCCCGCCATCCCCGGCTATTTCGGCACGCCGTGGTTCCTGCCTTTTGTCGGCGCCTATTATCGATATCTGGATATTGCAAGATAACTGATCGACCGTGATAAGGCCCCTCTTTTAGGATGGTCTGATATCGTGACAGACCTCCGTCACGCTGCAACTTTTTAGTGTGTTTGCGCGGATTTACAGGGAGCCTGTTGTGACCGGGTTATAATCGGTAATCCCACCACAACGGGAGGCGCTAGAACATTCTTGAAGGAAATTGTTCTGGTCAGATAATGACGGATAGGTCGGCATACCATCGGTCAAATCCTGCCCCGCATCCAACGCTAAACCCCTGAAGGCAATTAGCTTTCAGGGGCTTTTGCTGTCTGCGCCAAACGCGCGCCAAAACCCCGCAGGTAACATATAGGTAACAGCAGAGAGTGAAAGTGGGCGTAGGAGAAATGCGGACATAAGCATCGCCCCTATAGAGACGAATGACCGCCGCCAATCCGCACAAAATTCTTCTCTGGCCCCGATCTGTCGAGCAGCGGTAATCTCCCTTCAAGGACTTCCCCGCTGGAATGAGGGAATGTTGCCACCAGAATGGGGAGAACGTGGTGCCCAGGTCGGCGGCGATGATTAACGCGGATACCTGCGGCTCCGTCACATATACAGACGGCGACGATGGGATCGCCGCGCTCTATTCCCGTTACTGGCGTGAGCTGTGCCAGTTCATCCGTGTCCGCTACGGGGCGGGTCCCCCCGATCCGGAGGATGTGGCCCAAATCGCCTTTCTGCGCTATGCCCAGATGCCGGCGCAGACCGAGGTGAGGAACGCGCGCGCCCTGCTGTACCGCACAGCCATCAATGTCGTTATCGACCATAAGCGGCAGGAAAAGGTGGCCGCGACAACCCCTACGGCCGATCTTCCCGACCATGAAATGGATGTCGCTGCGCCCGGTCCGGGGCCTGAATGCATCGTCCTGCACCGGGAGGAACTGGCCGTGCTGGAGGCGGTGGTACGCAACCTGCCGCCCCGCCATCGCAGCTTCTTCCTGGCCAACCGGCTGGAAAATCTGAGCTATGCCGAAATCGCCCGCCGCACGGGCGTGTCGCAGTCGGGCGTACGCAAGATCGTGGAGGAGGCGCTGGCCGTCTGTCAGTCCGCCTTGAAGGACCGCACAAATGTCGATTACCGGGGATTGAGCCGTGAACGCGCAGCCAAGCGATGATCCCGCGATTGAGGCGGCGGCCCGTCACTGGGCTGTGCGCCTGTCCGGCGAGAACCTGGCGCCCTGGGAACGGGCACGGTTCGAGGCATGGCGGGATGCTGATCCGGCCAACCGCGCGGCCTTTGATCAGGCCATGGCGGTGATGAAGGCGGTCGCGAGCCTGTCACATCTGCGGGGGTTGGTGGGGCTGCCGGAAATACGCCCGTCGCGGGTCCGCCGCGTCATGTCGGCGCCGGCCGTGCGCTATGGCGCCATGGCGGCGGCGGTTCTGCTGCTGCTGTCGGGCACTTTGCTGCCCCTTCCGTTTGGCGCGAATGGGGCCGTTTATGCCACGGAGGTGGCCCAGATCCGAGATGTCACCCTGGATGATGGCAGCATTATTACCCTGGGTGCCCAGTCGCGTATCGAGGTCAGCTTTACCGATGCCGAGCGGCTGGTGCGTCTGGACAGCGGGGAGGCGTTCTTCAGTGTCGTGTCGCAGCCGGAGCGGCCCTTCCGCGTCGTGGCCGGCGATACCGTCGTGCAGGTTGTCGGGACCAAATTTGATGTCAATCGCGGCCCGCAGGAGAAAGTACGTGTCTCCGTCCTGGAGGGGACGGTGCATGTGCAGCCAGCCAATCCCCAGCCTGCGGCGCAGAAGCCGGCACCCGTCATCCTGAAGCCTGGCGATCAGGTGGTGACCGCCGGCGCGCAGGTACGGGTCAAGCCATCCAGTTCGCACGCCCCGGCTGTCGCTTCCTGGCGGCAGGGCTACCTCTCTTATGAGGATGCCACTTTGGCGGAGGTGGTGGCCGACGCCCGCCGTTATTACAGCGGCGACATCATCCTGGCCTCACGCGATTTGGGCAATCTGAAGGTCACCGCGTCCTTCCGGGCCGACCAGATTGGTCGTTTCATGCAGACCCTGCCCGAAATCCTGCCCGTCCAGACCCGCGTCGATGGCAGTGAGATCGTGTTGCAGCGGGCCGAGGTGAAAAAAGGTTAGCCGGGATTCAGAATATTTGTGCGAATGGGGCATCGTGATCCGTCCTACCCATGAAGTCGCGAAAAGAAGCGGCAAAGCCATCTTCAAAGGGGGGAGTTTCTGATGCCCGTGCAACCTGTTGCGCGTCGTTCTATTGTTGTCCGTCGCCGCCTGATGGCGGCTTCTATGCTGGCCATTATCGCGGTCGGGACTGCAAGTGCGGACGTCTCCCGCAAGACCGTCGATTTCAACATACAGCCGCAACCGTTGGCGCAGGCCCTGATTGCCTTTTCAAAGCAGGCGGACGTGATGGTGGTGGCGCCCGCCGATCTGGTGCGGGGGCTTCAGGCGCCGGCCGTTACCGGTCCGCAGAGCGGTGCCGATGCGCTCTCCACGCTGTTGGCAGGCAGCGGCCTGGTCTATGCGGAGAATGCCGACGGCACCATCACCCTGCGCCCTGCCGCGAAGCAGGCGGCTGCGACTCCGGCGGTGGAAGCGCTGGAAGAGATCATCGTTGTCGCAACCAAACGGTCGGAGACATTGCAGACCGTTCCCGTCTCCGTTGGCGTGGTGACGGGGGAGCAGATCGAGGCCAAGGGCATCAATCGCGCCATCGATGCCGCCCTTCAGGTGGTGGGGGTGAATTTCCAGCAGGCGGATGAGGCGCGCACGGCGCAAATCTCTGTTCGCGGCATCGGCACCAACGCTGTTTCGTCCGGGTTTGAGCCTAGCGTCTCGGTAATGGTGGATGGTGAGGTTTACGCCCGCACCACTTCGCTGACCCAGAATGTCGCGGATGTGGAGCGGGTTGAGGTGCTGCGCGGTCCGCAGGGTACGCTGTTCGGCCGCAATACCTCGGCCGGCGCCATCCATGTCATTACCCGCCAGCCGAAGCTGAACGACCAGGAAGGCTATGTCAGCCTCGGCTTGGCCGAACATGGCGAGCGCACGGTGAAGGGTGCTGTCAACCTGCCCGTTGCCGATAACTCCGCCATCCGCCTGAACGCCAGCTATTCGAAGATCGACGGCTGGTTGGATAACAACGCCATCGACGGCAAGAAGCTGACCAATTCCGAAAGCCGGGGCGTGCGTGCGCAATGGCTAACGGAACTGACGCCGGATTTCAGCGTCGTCGTCCGCGCCGATTATTCCAAGAGCGACAGCAACGGCACCGGTACGGTGCACCTGTCCACGGACAATCCCGGCGCCCGCGTCATCACCCTGGGTCGGGTGCCGGTGGGGCCGGATGTTACGACGACCGCGGCCGATCAGTATCAATATTCCAACGTGGAGAATTACGGGGCGGGGCTGGAAGCGACGCTGAGCCTGGGTGACTATCAGGTGAAGTATCTGGGCACCTACCGTACCTTCAACCTGGATGAAAACCGTGACGCGGATGCCAGCGCCATCATCGCGGGCCCGCTGAACACCGGCGGTATCGAGGATACCTGGACGACGCAGCATGAATTGCGCCTGACCTCGCCCCGCCTGGACAAGTTCGATTATATCGCCGGCCTGTTCTATTATCATTCCAGCCTGGACCGGGACGCGGCGGACACGCGCTGCTTCAACCTGAACGCGGCCAAGACCGTCATCGATCCGGTCACGATGCGGGTGACCAATTGTAACGGGACGGGCAAGCCCATCAACCGGGACCGGTCCTTCACCAATGGCATCGACACGGACAATGCGGCCCTGTTTGGTGAGGTCAATTACTACCCAGTCGAAAAGCTGAAACTGTTCGCCGGCGCGCGCTATCTCTATGAAAAGACGGCGGCCGACTATCTGGGCATCGACGGGACCAATCGCCGGACCTTCAACGGGTCGTCGGATGACACGCAGCTTATCGGTCGCACAGGCGCGCAATATTTCATCACCGACGATCTGAACGTCTTCGGCAGTTTCTCCACCGGTTACAAGGGGTCGTCCTGGGATCTGCGCATCGTGTCGGATGCCACGACCTTTCCAACCGACCTACTGAAGCCGGAAAAGTCGCGGCAGTTCGAGGCGGGCCTGCGCTCGCAATGGCTGGATCGCCGCATCACCGTCAATGCCACGGCGTTCGAGATCAAGATCGACGATTTCCAGGAAGATGTAACCACCTTTGTCGATACCGACGGCAATGGCGTCATGGATGACACGTTGCGCGATGTGGTCAATGCCGGTCAGGTCCGGTCGCGCGGCGTGGAACTGGAAACGAATTTCCGGGTCACCCGCGACCTGCGCTTCAACGCGTCGGGCGCCTATACCGACACTATCTACAGCAAGTTCGCCGATTATTACCTGCCATGCCCGGACCCGCTGATCGGGACGGCGCAGTGCTTCACCTTCCGCAACGCGCCCTACATCAATCTGGAAGGCCGGCGCCCGCCGCGGTCGCCGAAATGGCAGTTCAATGTCGGCACCGACTATACGACGGAGGTTGCTGACAGCGGCTTCGACCTGACGCTGAACGCCACCTATCGCTGGCGCAGCGAATTCAACTTCTCCGTCGATCAGGACCCGCGGTTGGTCCAGGGGGCCTATGGTGTGGTCGACCTGTCGGCTGGGCTGCGGTCGCCCGACGGCGATTACCAACTGACGCTCTACGCCAAGAACCTGTTCGACAAGCGCTACTTTTCCAGCGCCCTGGTCAAGTCGGCTGATTTCGGAGGTGGCGTCCGGGCGGCCCTGCCGCGTGACGCGCTGCGTTACTTCGGCGGCAGCCTGAAGATCAACTTCTGATCAATCGCCGGGCAGGGGTGGGCCCGTGGTCCGCCCCCGCACCCCGACCGACCTTGCGGGAACGCCCATGCTTCCAATCGCGAAAAGGCTGGCCTTGCTGCTGGCTGCCCTGCTGCTTGCGCCCGTGCCGGATGGTGGGGCAGCGGAACCTGCCCGACCCAATGTCCTGGTCATTGTGGTCGATGACATGAATGACTGGACAGGTTTCGCCGGCGGTCCGGGAGTGACCCCCAATCTGGACCGGCTGGCGGCCAGGGGGCTGGTCTTCCCGTCCATGCAGACGCCGGCCACCTTCTGCACACCGTCGCGCACAGCCTTCCTGACGGGGCTGAGCCCGGCCAGTTCCGGCCATTACCGCAACCAGCCGGCCCTGTTTGGGATGCCGGAGATCGCCACTCTGCCGGCGCATTTCGCCAGCGCCGGATACAAGGTGCTGGGGGCAGGCAAGGTCTTCCACCATATGCATGGCTATCTGGACCGGCGGGGGTACGCGGAATATTTCGCCTGGAACCCGGCCAACAAGGAGAAGGGCTGGCCGATGCTGCCCTGGGCACCGCCGGCTCCCACGCCCAAGCGTCCTGCCTCTGCCATCCCCACCTATACCGGCACGCCGGAATTCGATTTCGCGGCCCTGGATAATGCGGTGGAAGACCGCATGGCCGACAGCATCGATGCGAAATGGGCGGCCGAACAGGTGGGGCAGGCACACGACCGACCCTTCATGATGACCATCGGCTTCTTTGCCCCGCACAAGCCGAACTACGTGCCGCAGAAATATTTCGATCTCTATCCGCTGGCCAAGATCACGCCGCCGAACGTGCCGTTGAACGATCTGGACGACCTGCCGGGCGATCCGCATGTGAAGCCGCTTTGCTGTGTTTCCCCGGTGAAATCGCCGCTGAATTCCGGTGCCTGGCCCATCCACAAGGAGATTGTGGAGCATGGCGACTGGCGCGTGGCCATTCAGGGCTATCTTGCGGCCATGTCCTATGCCGACGCGCAGATCGGCCGCGTGCTGGACGCCTTGAATGCTGGCCCCAACCGCGACAACACCATCATCGTCTTCCTGTCCGACAATGGCTACCATCTGGGCGAGAAGGAGAAATGGGCCAAGCATTCCCTGTGGCAGCGCACGACGGGCGTGCCCTTCATCATGGCGGGCCCCGGCATCAAGGCCGGGCGCTATGACGGTGTCGCCAGCCTGCTGGACATCTATCCCACCCTGGTGTCGATGGCCCATGTGAAGGCGCCGGCCCATCCCCTGGATGGCCAGGATCTGCGCCCGGTTCTGTCCAACCCGGCTAGGCCGATGGATCGGCAGGTGCTGATCGCGGGCAATGAAGGCGAATTCGCCGTCGTTACCGACCGCTGGCGGTACATCCGCTATCTGGACGGTGGGGAGGAGCTTTATGACCGCCGCCGTGATCCCAATGAATGGGTCAACCTGGCCGGGGACCCCGTTCGCCGGAAGCTGATGGACGGCTTGGCCCGGCTTATCCCCGCCCATCCCGCCAAATCCAAGCCCGATATGGAAACCGGACAGGTGAAGCTGGTGGTGGGCGGCCAGGATTTCCACTGGGAAGCCGTGCCGGAAGGCGCCATCCGTGCCAACGAAAATGCCGACTGACACCCCGAAACCCCAGGAACAGCCCATGCGCACCATCCGACATCTGGCCCTGGCCACGGGTCTGGCCCTGTCCTGCCTGACAGCCCTGTCCGCCCAGGCCGAGGGCAAGCGCCCGCGCAACATCATCTTCATCCTGACTGACGATCAGCGTTTCGACGCGCTGGGTATCATGAACCCAGGGCTGAAAACGCCCAACCTGGACCGGCTGGCCCACCAGGGTGCGCATTTCCGCAACGCCTTCGTCACCACGTCGCTCTGTTCGCCAAGCCGGGCCACGATCCTGACCGGTCAGTATATGCATGACCATGGGGTGGTGGATAACAACCGCCCCCTGCGGCCGGGCACGGTGACCTTTCCCAGCTATCTGCAACAGGCAGGTTATCAGACCGCCTTCTTCGGCAAATGGCACATGGGTGGGGATGGCGACGATCCGCAGCCCGGCTTCAACCACTGGGTCAGCTTCGCCGGCCAGGGCAATTACTTCCCCGACGAGGTGGTGGGCGAAAGCAGCGCCAACGGCCAGCCCAACCAGTTGAATGTCGATGGCAGGCATGTGCCCCAGAGGGGCTATATCACGGACGAACTGACGGATTATGCACTGGACTGGCTGCGTCAGGGCCGCGACCGGGACAAGCCGTTTTTTATGTATGTCTCCCACAAGGGGCTGCATGCCAATTTCCGGCCGGCACCCCGCCATGCCGATGCCTATAAGGACCTGCGCATCGACCCGCCGGCCAGCATGGCGGACACAGAGGCCAACTATGCAGGCAAGCCGTTGTGGGTGCGCAATCAGCGCAATTCCTGGCATGGGGTGGATTTCCCCTATCACAGCCAGATCGACATCGCAGAATATCGTCGCAACTATTACCGCACCTTGCTGTCCGTCGATGAGAGCGTCGGCAAGCTGATGGCAGAGTTGAAGCGGGAAGGGCTGGATCAGGACACGGCCATCATCTTCATGGGCGATAACGGCTTCCTGTTCGGCGAACACGGCCTGATCGACAAGCGCAACGCCTATGAGGAGAGCATGCGCGTGCCGCTGCTGGCCTACGCCCCCGGCCTGATCAAGCCGGGCACGCAGGTGGAGGCCATGGTCGCCAACCTGGATATCGCGCCAACGGTACTGGACATTGCCGGCATCCCGGAAAAGCCGACGGCGTTTGCCGGCAGCAGCTTCCTGCCGCTGGCTAAGGGAGACAAGGTGGCTGGATGGCGGCAGGAACTGCTCTATGAGTATTACTGGGAATTCAACTATCCCCACACGCCCACGACCTTTGCCGTGCGCACCGACCGCTACAAGCTGATCCAGTATCACGGTGTATGGGATACTGAGGAACTCTACGACCTGCAGGCCGACCCGCAGGAAATGCGCAACCTGATCAATGATCCGGCCCTGACGGAAACCAAGGTGGCGTTGCGGGCCAGACTGTTCGACATGCTGGCGAACGGGGAGGGGGAGCATGTCATTCCCTTCACGCGCAAGTTCAACAGTGGTGCCGTGTTCCGCAACCAGGAGGGGGCGCCGGCTGCGACCTTCCCGCCCAACTGGATGCGCCGCAAGGGCGACTGGGATGTCGATCAGCATTTCCTGCCCGATGGACCGGGCAAGGACGAAAAACTGCGCAATGTGAAGAAATACTGAGCGGAGGAGCCGGCATGATGAAGCGCCTATCCCTTTGTCTGGCCATTGGCCTCTCGCTGCTCCTCCCCATCTCTGCCGGCGCCGCAAAGCCACCCGACGGCATGGTCCGTATCAGCGGCGGTGAGGTGTCGGTTGGCAATGATGACGGTCCCGTGGATGAACGGCCGCGGCACATGCGCCAAGTGGGGAACTTCCTGCTGGATGCCACGCCGGTGACCGTCGCCGCCTTCGCCCATTTCGTGAAGGAAACCGGCTACAAGTCGCAGGCGGAGCAGTTTGGCGATGCCGGGGTGATGACCTATGGTACTGGGGAATGGAAGCTGATCAAGGGGGCGGACTGGCGCCACCCGCGGGGGCCGGACCAGCCGGCGGCGGAACAGGACCACCCCGTCACCCAGGTCTCCTGGAACGATGCCGCCGCCTATTGCGCCTGGCGCGGCGGGCGGCTGCCGACGGAGGCGGAATGGGAACGGGCAGCCCGTGCCGGGCAGCAGGGGGACGGGGACGCCACCTATACCTTCGGCGACAAACTGGTGAAGGAGGGGCAGTTCCGGGCCAATGTCTGGACCGGCATGTTCCCTTACGAGAATGACGCGGCCGACGGCTATCTCTACACCTCGCCCGTGGGTGTGTTCGGGCGGTCACCGGCCGGGCTGGCGGACATGGCGGGGAATGTCTGGCAATGGACGGCGGACGTCTATCGCCCCTATGCCGACCGCGACAAGCCGGTGACCCCGACCAAGGAAACGGAATATGCCATGCGCGGCGGGTCGTTCCTGTGCGACCCCAATGTCTGCCACGGCTTCCGGTTGGCTGCGCGCAGCCATGCCACGGCCGAAACCTCGCTGATGCATGTCGGTTTTCGCTGCGCGCGGAATGATTGAGGCGTCAGCGATTTAGTGCGGATGGGCGCTTCCACGCCGTCTTACCACCAAAGCGAAGTACCATAAGGGGGAGGACCCACCATGAAGTGGCGGCGCGTCGCCTGGGCCTTGGGCCTGGCGATCATGGTCATCTGTTTGCCCGCATCGGCTGGTGCGGCGACACCGCAGAAGCCGAATATCGTGCTGATCGTGTCGGACGATCACGGGCGGGAGGCGCTGGGCGCCTATGGCAATCGGCAGGTCCGCACGCCGAACCTGGACCGGCTGGCCGCAGACGGCGTGCGCTTCGACAACGCCTTTGCCACGGCATCCAGTTGCTCGCCCAGCCGTGCCACGATCCTGTCCGGCCTGCATGTCCATGCCAACGGCATGTACGGGCTGCAGCATGGGGAGAACAATTTCCAGGCGTTCCCGTCGGTCCGTTCCCTGCCGGTCCGGCTGGCTGCACTGGGTTACCGCACGGCGCGCATCGGCAAGTACCATATCGCCCCGGAAAAGGTCTTCGCCTTCCAGACGGTGCTGTCAAAGGGGGCCGCCAATGACGAAGGTTCCATCGGCCGCAGCCCGGTGGCCATGGCCGATGCGACGGTGGATTTCATCAAGGACCGGTCGGCCCCCTTCTTCCTGTATTTCGCCACAGACGATCCCCACCGCGATGGCGGCATGGCACCGGGTCAGCCCAACCATTTCGGCAACCGGCCGCAGGGCTATCCGGGCGTGACGCCTGTCACCTTCGATCCAGCCGCCGTCGCCGTGCCGTCCTTCCTGCCCGACACGCCGGGGGTGCGCCAGGAACTGGCCGAATATTACCAGTCCATCGCCCGACTGGATCAGGGTGTGGGTCGTCTTCTGGAGCTGCTGCGCCAGAATGGCCGGCTGGAGGACACGGTCGTCATCTACCTGTCCGACAATGGGGCAGCCTTTCCGGGGGCCAAGACCAATCTGTATGACCCCGGCATCCGCCTGCCCCTGATCGTGCGGGCCCCCGGCGGACCCAAGGGCGCGGTGCGCCAGGGCATGGTCAGTTGGGTCGATATCGCGCCCACCATCCTGGATTATGCCGGTGACAAGGACGGCAGCGACATGCAGGGCCGATCCTTCCGGTCGCTGGTGGAAGGACCGGACGCCGGCGGCTGGAACGAAGTGTTCGCCAGCCAGGTCTTCCATGAAGTGCAGATGTACTACCCGATGCGCGTGATCCGCACGGACCGGTACAAGCTGATCTGGAACATCGCGCACCAGTTGCCGTTCCCCTTCGCGCTGGACCTGTACAAGTCGCTGAGCTGGCAGAGCTTTCTGGCTGGCAACCAGCAGAGCTTCGGCCCCCGGCCCGTGGCCGATTTCATGCAGCGCCCGGCATTCGAGCTGTACGACCTGAAGGCCGATCCGGACGAGATCCATAATCTGGCGTCCGATCCTGCCCATGCCGACACGCTGCGCGATCTGACGGAACGGCTGAAGGCCTTCCAGGAACGCACGAATGACCGCTGGCTGCGTAAGTGGGAGTATGAATGATGGTCCGCCACCCGATCTTGCGCGGGCTGTGCCTGGGCCTGTCGATGGTCCTGTCGCTTCCCGCCGGTGCCGTCTGCGCCAACACCCCATCCCGCCAGCGCCCGCCCAACATCGTGCTGATTGTCGTGGATGATCTGCGGTTCGACGAGTTGGGCGTGCTGAACCCGGCCCTGAAGACTCCGAACCTGGACCGGCTGGCGAAGGAGGGGGTGCGGTTCGCCAATGCCTTCGTCACCACCTCGCTTTGCTCACCCAGCCGGGCCACGATCCTGACGGGGCAGTCGGCCCGCAACCATCACATTGTCGGCAACGAATTGCCGGAGCCGGCGGGCACCCGTTTCTTCCCCGGCCTGTTGCAGCAGGCCGGATACCGCACGGCCATGATCGGCAAGTGGCATATGGGCCAGGGCGATGCCCCGCGCCCCGGCTTCGACCATTGGGTCAGCTTCGCCGGTCAGGGCGTCTATCTGCCCGAACAGGGACCGGGCGGGCACCAGATGCTGAATATCGACGGAATACAGGTGCTGCAGAAGGGCTATATCACCGACGAACTGACCAATTATGCGCTGGACTGGCTGGGCCAGGACAAGGCGGGGGAGAAACCCTTCTTCCTCTATCTGGCGCACAAGGCGGTGCATGAGGATTTCACCCCCGCCACCCGCCATGCGGGCCAGTACAAGGACTTGCCCGTGCCGGTGCCGGCCACCCAGGCCGATAATGCGGCCAACAATGACGGCAAGCCGCGTTGGGTACGTACACAGCGCAATAGCTGGCACGGTGTCGATTACGCCTATTACGGGGAGAAATCGCTGGTCGACCTGCGGCGGCGTTATGCCGAAACCCTGTCGGCCGTGGATGACAGTGTCGGCCGCCTGCTGTCCTGGCTGCGGGAAACGGGGCAGGAGCGGGACACCATCATCCTGTTCATGAGCGACAATGGCTTCCTGTTCGGGGAACATGGGCTGATCGACAAGCGCAACGCCTATGAACCGTCGATCCGCGTTCCCTTGCTGGCCTATGCGCCGGGCCGGTTCCCGGCGGGCGGCGTGGTCGGCGGGATGGTCGCCAATCTGGACGTGGCGCCGACCGTGCTGGATCTGGCCGGTGTGACGGCCCCGGTCGACTTCGAAGGGCACAGCTTCCGCGCCCTGGCAGAGGGCAAGCCGGTGGGTGAGGGCGCGCGCCAGGAGCTGATCTACGAATATTACTGGGAATTCGCGCTGCCTCACACGCCCACGACCTTCGCCATCCGTACCGACCGGTACAAGTACATCTACTATCATGGCGTCTGGGAGCCGGAGGAACTGTACGACCTGTCCACCGACCCGGACGAGACGCGCAATCTGGCTGCCCGGCCGGATTATGCAGCCCTGAAGCAGCAATTGCGCGAGCGCTTGTTCGCGGCCTTGCGAAACCGGGAGGGGGAACGCGTCATTCCCTTCGATGCCAAGAACCGCGACGGCCGCATCTATCGCAGCCGCGACGGTGCCCCGCAGGGCGAATTCCCACCCGAATGGCTGCGTCCATGAAGGAGCCTCCCCATGCGCAAGCCTGATCTTTCCGGCCGCTGGTGCCGGCTGGCCGGCCTGTGCGCCCTTGCCCTGCTGGCCGGCACCGCGCTGGCGCGGGCGGCGACGGACCGGCCCAATATTCTGATCATCCTGGCCGATGACATGGGCTATGCCGATCCTGGCTTTATCGGCGGGGATATCGACACGCCCAACCTGAACCGGCTGGCCCGTGACGGGCTGCTGTTCACCGGCTTCTACAATGAAACGAAATGTACGCCCACCCGCGCCTCCCTGCTGACCGGCCATACCAGTCGCGGATTGCTGGAACGTGGTGGTGAGGGGCCAAGCGTGGATGAACATCTGCGGCGCGACGTGCCGACCCTCGGTGACCGGATGCGCCAGGCAGGCTACAGCACGCATCTGGTGGGCAAATGGCATCTGGGGGCGGCCCCGCCGGACTGGCCCTACCGGCGTGGCTTCGACCAGGCGTTCGGGCTGATCACGGGGGCGTCCAGCTATTTCGAAATGCGCATGCGGGAGGACCAGGACGATCCGGAGCGCCGGCATCTCTGGCCACCCAAGCCCTTCATGGTGGCCAATGACCAGATATGGCTGCCCCCGGCCAAGGGTTTCTACATGACGGATGCAATCACCGACCGGGCTGTCGCCACGGTGCAGGCGCAGAAGGGGGCAAAGGCGCCTTTCCTGATGTATCTGGCCTACACGGCTCCGCACTGGCCCCTGCACGCGCTGGATGCCGACATCGCCAAATATAAGGGGCGGTTCGATGCCGGATGGGATGTGGTGCGCCAGCGGCGGTTCCAGCATATGAAGGACAAGGGCCTGCTGCCGGTCGACGCCATACTGCCTCCCTTGCCGGAGAAAATTCCCGCCTGGGACAAGGTGGAGAACAAGGCGGAATGGGCACGGCGGATGGAGGTCTATGCTGCCCAACTCGACCATCTGGACCAGGGGGTGGGCCGCGTGCTGAAGGCGCTGGAGGAGACGGGCCAGCGCGACAACACCATCATCTTCTTCCTGTCCGACAACGGCGCTTCGGCCGAACCGATGGGCCCCAAATTTGGCTATGATGACCCGTCTGCCCCTATTGGATCGGCGGCAACCAACACGGCCTATAAGGAACCCTGGGCGGCCGTTTCCAACACGCCTTATCGCCGCTACAAGCGCTTCCTGTACGAAGGCGGCATCCGCACGCCCATGGTCGTGAACTGGCCGGCGGGGCTGGCGCGTAAGGGGCAGGTGACGACGGCTTTCGGCCATGTGGCTGACCTGCTGCCGACCGCGCTGGATCTGGCGGGCGTTGCACCGGCCAATGATCCCGGTATCG
Organism: Niveispirillum sp. FG148; assembly: GCF_057809655.1. Classification (NCBI taxonomy): domain Bacteria; kingdom Pseudomonadati; phylum Pseudomonadota; class Alphaproteobacteria; order Rhodospirillales; family Azospirillaceae; genus Niveispirillum; species Niveispirillum sp. FG148. Next base: position 98,029 of record NZ_JBMDKJ010000010.1, on the reverse strand, counting down.
CCGGGCAAAGCCTGCGCCCCGCCTTCACCGATCCCGCCTTTACCGGCCATCAGCGCTATTTCTGGTCCTTCAACAAGGAACGCGCCGTCCGCGACGGGGTCTACAAGCTGGTCAGCAGCGGCAAGGGTGGGCCTTGGGAGCTTTATGACGTGGTGGCAGATCCCACCGAAAGCCATGATCTGGCGACCCAGCAGCCGGAGCGCGTCGCCACCATGGCTGCCGCCTGGCAGCAATGGGCCGATGCCCACCCCGCCGAGGAGATGGAGGGCGGGGAATGAGACTCAATCGCCGCGACCTGCTGCGCACGGCGGCGCTGGGCGGGCTGGCCGTCGGGGTGGGGGCGGGGGCCCATGCCATCAATGAACGCGCGCCGGAGTTCCTGCGGCAATGGCGCGGGGCGGAAGCCTATAAGCGCCGTCGCGCGACGGAACCGTTCGACCGCTGGCCGCCACCAGCGGAGCATGAGCCCGCCATCGACCGGCCGGAAGGACCGTCATATTCCCTGGTTTCTCCCGACGGGCGGATGGTGGCCACCGTCACCATCGACCCGCGCGCGCCGATTTACGAATTGGCGGTCGACGGCCGATCGGTCATCCGCCCGTCCCGGCTGGGTTTCGACCTGCGGCCGGGCGGTCGGTTGCAGCGGGGACTGGCCGTGGTGGAGGAACGGCGGCGCGAACAGGATGCCGTCTGGGAACAGCCGTGGGGCGAGGAACGGCTGATCCATGACCGGCACAATGAAATGGTGCTGGTGCTGCGTGAAGAGGGGGGCGAGGGGCGCCTGCTGGAACTGCATCTGCGCCTGTTCGATGACGGTCTGGCTTTGCGGTCCGTCCTGCCCGACGTCGGGCATCTGGAGATCATGGACGAACGGACGGAGTTCGTGTTGGGCGGCGATCCGCTGGCCTGGTGGCTACCGGCCTATGGGTTTGCCCGCGACGAGTATCTCTATCGCTGCCAGCCATTGTCGGCCGCGCGGGACGAACCACGGGGCCGCGCCCTGCACACGCCGTTGACGGTAAGGACGGAGAACGGCCTGACCCTCTGCTTCCACGAAGCGGCTCTGGTCGACTATGCCGGCATGAACCTGGCGCCACAGCCGGGTGGCATGCTGCGCTGTGATCTGACACCCTGGTCAGACGGCGTGAAGGTACGCGGGGACGGCACCATCCGCACGCCCTGGCGTACGGTGCAGGTGGCGCGGCGGCCCGTGGACCTGATCAATTCCCGCCTGATCTTGAACCTGAACGATCCGCCCGCCATCGATCCGGCTGCCTTCCGGCCCGGCAAATATGTCGGCGTCTGGTGGGGCTACATCTTGAACATCTGGGACCGGGTGCCCGGCCCGCATTATGGCGCGACGACGGCGCGCTGCCTGGACTATATCGACTTCGCCGCCCGGCACGGGTTCGACGGGGTGCTGATCGAAAGCTGGAACCAGGGCTGGGACCAATGGCCGAAGGTGGAGGCCATGCGCTTCACCGAACCGTCCAGCGGCTTTGACGAGGCGGCTGTGCTGGCACACGCCAGGGCGAAGAATGTGCAACTGGTCGGCCATGCCGAAAGCGGCGGCGATATCAGCCATATGGAAGCTTCGTTGCCGGAGATCACGGCGGGTCTGCGCCGCTGGGGTGCCAAGGTGGTCAAGACCGGCTATGTGGCGGCTCAGCCCGGCCTGGTCCGCCGCCTGCCCGACGGCAGCACCAGCCATGAATGGCATTATGGCCAGTTCAGCGTGAACCATCATGCGATGGTGACCGCGGTGATGGCCCGGCTGGGCATCGCCGTCATCGCCCATGAGGGGGTGAAGGATACCGGGCTTCGCCGCACCTGGCCCAACCTGTTCTCCCGCGAATGCGCGCGAGGGCAGGAGTTCAATGCGTTCGACGTGGCGGATGGTGGCAATCCGCCGGAGCATGAGGCGGTGCTGGCCTTCACCCGCCTGCTGTCCGGCCCGATGGATTTCACCCCCGGCATCTTCGATCCGGCCCTGAAGCGGCTGCGGGGCTGGCGCGGGTTGCAGCGGCGGCTGATCTATGGCGGGTCCCGGGTGAATACAACACTCGCCAAGCAACTCGCCCTGTATGTCGTCATCCACAGCCCCATGCAGATGGCGGCCGACCTGATCGAGAATTACGAAGGCCATCCGGCCTTCCAGTTCATCAAGGATGTGCCCGTCGATTGGGAACGATCCATCGCCCTGGAGGGGGAGGTGGGCCACCATGTCGTGATGGCCCGGCAGGAACGGGGCGGGCGTGACTGGTATATCGGTGCCATCGGGGACGGGCGGGCGCTGGATATCGAGATCGACCTGGGCTTCCTGGAGGAAGGGGTGTCCTATCAGGCCACGATCCATGGCGATGCGCCCGACGCCGACTGGCGGGACAATCCCGATGCCTGGAGGGTCTGGACCGTCCGGGTGGGGGCGGGTGACCAGTTACTGATCCGCTTGGCCCCCGGTGGCGGTCAGGCAATCCGCCTTGTCCCGCTTACCTGACCGTCGCCTTCCCGTGCTGCCATGCCCAAGGGACCCGTTCCGGCACCGGACGGGTCCCTTGCTTTAGGACCTTCCGCCGTTCCTGCTTGTCAAATTTGTCCAATGGGATAAATATGCGGGAAACGAGCCCGGCGGCGATGGGAACGGCAGGGCAGAGGGAGGAAAGCAATGTCCGATTTGGGGCCCGTGAAAGGCATGACGGAGGCGGAGATCGCCCAGCAGGTGACCCGCGTCCTGGCCGCCGCCACGCTGGAGGAGAAAGTGGCGATGATGTCTGGCCATGGCTTCTTCCAGCAATTCGCGGAAAGTGCGGGGCGCTGGGGTGCCCATCCCTATCGGGCGGGCGGCGGGTGCGAGCGGCTGGGCGTGCCTGCGCTTTACTTCACCGACGGGCCGCGCGGCGTGGTACGTGGCAATTCCACCTGCTTTCCCGTCAGCATGGCGCGGGGTGCCAGCTTCGACACCGACCTGGAACGCCGCATTGGCGAGGCGATGGGGATCGAGGCGCGGGCGCAGGGGTGTAATCTGTCGGGGGCGGTCTGCGTCAACCTGCTGCGCCATCCCGCCTGGGGCCGGGCGCAGGAGACCTATGGCGAGGACAGCTACCATGTCGGGCTGATGGGGGCGGCGCTGGCGACGGGCATACAGACCCACAATGTCATCGCTACCGTGAAGCATTTCGCGCTGAACTCCATTGAGAATGCGCGCTTCAAGGTCGATGTCCGGGTCGATGCGCGCAGCTTGCGTGAGGTCTGGCTGCCGCATTTCAAGCGGGTGCTGGATGCCGGCTGCGCCTCGGTGATGAGCGCCTACAATCAGGTGAATGGGGAGTTCTGCGGCCAGCATCGGGAATTGCTGACCGATATTCTGCGCCATGAATGGGGCTTCGACGGCTTCGTCCATTCCGACTGGGTCTTCGGGGTGAAGGCGCCCTATGGTGCCGCCGCCGGCCTGGATATCGAGAACCCGGAGCCCATCAATTTCGGCTCCCGGCTGGTGGAAGCGGTGGAAAGCGGGGCGATCGAGCCATCGGTCATCGACATCGCCGGCCGACGTATCCTGACCACGCTCTATCGCTTCGCCGCCGCGGAGGATCCGCTGGAGGGCTATACGTCCGATCTGGTGGCGTGTCCGGCGCACCGGGACCTTGCCTATGAGGCGGCGGTGAAGTCGGCCGTGCTGCTGAAGAATGAGGGGCCGGTGCTGCCGCTGGATGGCGGCGCCCTGCATGATGTCGCCCTGTTCGGGCGCTTGGCGCAGCTGCCCAACCTGGGTGACCACGGGTCCAGCCGTGTCTCCCCGCCGGCAGTGGCGCCCCCCTTGCAGGGGTTGTCGACCTTGCTGGGCGATGCTGTTCGGTTCGGGGGGGATGAGGGGGACGTGGCGGCGGCGGCACTTTCCGCCGCGCAGGCGCAGGCGGCGATCATCATCGTCGGCTACACCGCCCGCGACGAGGGCGAGTTCATTCCCGGCGACATCTCCCTGGGTCAGGTCGAGACGGGGAGCGACAACCAGCTTATGTCCGGTGGTGACCGTGGCAGCCTGCACCTGCCGGCGGATCAGGTCGATCTGGTCCGCAGTGTGGCGGCCGCGCAACCCAACTGCATCGTGGTGATCGTGGCCGGTTCCGCTGTGTTGATGGGGGAATGGATCGATGCCGTACCGGTGGTGCTGCAGAGCTTCTATGCCGGCATGGAGGGTGGGCGGGCGCTGGCCGACCTGCTGACCGGCCGGGTCTCGCCCTCCGGGCGGCTGCCCTTTACCGTCGCGGCGGCGGCAACGGACTATCCGCCGTTCGACAAGGATGCCGACAGTATCGAGTACGGTCCCTGGCATGGCTATGCGCTGCTGGAAAAGCATGGGGTGCGCCCGACCTTTCCCTTTGGCCATGGCCTGTCCTATGCGCGCTTCGCCTGGCGGGCGCTGAAGGCGCGGGCGGCGGCCGATGGCGGCATCGACGCCCAGGTCAGCATCCGCAATGACGGGGCGATGGCGGCGGACGAGGTGGCGCAGCTTTATGTCGGCTTCCCCGGCATCGCCGCCGAACGGCCGGTGAAGCTGCTGCGCGGGTTTCAGCGTGTCGCCCTGCGGCCCGGCGAGACGCGGACGCTGCATTTCCATGTACCCCCCGCCGACCTGGCCTGGTGGTGCCCGGACGGGCGGCGCTGGCAGGTGGAAGGTGGGCTGCACCGCGTGTTCGTCGGCCCGTCTTCGGACAGCCGGGGACTGCTTTGGGCCGATGTCCGGCTGTGATGGAGATGGCGATGGAGATCGACTATCTGATCATCGGGGCGGGCAGTGCGGGTTGCGTGCTGGCCAACCGGCTGTCGGCGGACCCGGGCAAGCGGGTATTGCTGTTGGAGGCAGGGGGCCTGGATCGCAATCCGCTGATCCAGGTGCCGCTGGCCTTCGGCCTGACCGCGCATTCGCCTTCCTATAGCTGGAACTATCGCACGGTGCCGGATCTTGGCGGGCGGGCTTTCCGCTGGGCCAAGGGCAAGGTGCTGGGCGGTTCGTCGGCCATCAATGGCCTGGTCTATGTGCGCGGGCACCGGCTGGATTATGACGGCTGGGTCCAGCTGGGTTGTCCCGGATGGTCGTTCGATGAGGTGCTGCCCTATTTCCGCCGGTCGGAGGATTGGCAGGGGCCGCCGTCGGAATGGCGGGGGCAGGGCGGGCCGCTTTGCGTCAGCCCGCCGTTTGACCTGCTGCCCGTGGACGAGGCCTTCATGCAGGCCTGCACGGAAGTCGGGCTGCCCCGCAATCCGGACTATAACGGGGTGGAGCAGGAGGGCGTGTCCATCTTTCAGATGACGGCGCGCAACGGTCGCCGCGTGTCGGCGTCCCAGGCCTTCCTGCGCCCGATCATGGGTCGGCCCAATCTGCGGGTCATGACAGGCTGCACCGTCACCCGCATCGAGCTTTCAGGCGGCCGGGCCGTCGGGGTACGTGTTCGTCGCGGCGGGGAGGAACAGCGCATCCTGGCCAGGGGCGAGATATTGCTGGCGGCCGGGGCCGTGGCCTCGCCGCAACTGCTGATGCTGTCGGGCATCGGGCCGGGGGCGCATCTGCGGGAAACGGGCCTGCCCGTATTGCTGGACCGGCCGGGCGTGGGCAGCAATCTTCAGGACCATTATGCCGTCCCTGTCATCGCCCGGCTGGACCCGGCCGGCACCTATAACGAGCAGGGCCGGCCCTGGGGTCTCCTGAAGGCCGCCGCCGCCTATGCCTTGCAATCGCGTGGCATGTTCTCTTCCGCCGCGGCGCATGTCGTGGTCTTCGCCAGCAGCCGGTTCGGGCTGGCCAGTCCCGACATCCAGATGCATATGCTGCCCGGCAGTTCGTCCGTTTATGAATCAGGACGTCTGGACAGGTTCCCGGCCCTGACCTGCGCGCCGTGCCAGTTGCGCCCTGAAAGCCGGGGCCACATCCGCCTGGCCGGTCCCGATCCCCTGGCCCTGCCACTGATCCGGCCCAACTATCTGACCGCAGAGGAGGATCGGCGTGTCACGCTGGCCTCGTTACGGCTGACCCTGTCCATCCTGGCGGCGCCCGCTCTGTTGCGCCTGGGAGCGAAGCCGCTGGGCATCGATCCGCGTGACGGCGATGACAGCCTGCTGGCGTTCGCCGAGGCGCAGGGAAACACGGTCTATCACCCTGTCGGCACCTGCCGCATGGGCAGTGATCCGGATGCCGTTGTCGATCCGCAATTGCGGGTGCGGGGGATCGACGGTTTGCGCGTGGTCGATGCTTCCATCATGCCGAGCCTGGTGTCCGGCAACACCAACGCGCCCACCATCATGATCGCCGAAAAGGCCGCCGACCTGATCGCCGGGACATTTCGCGGCGACGTCGCGAAATGCGCTTGACAGGTCGCAGTCAGAATTTTAACGTCCATTTGAAATTTGAACATGAAGTCAAAATTCAAAACCCTAATCAGGAGGAGCGCACACCATGCGACGCGATGTCAGGGTGGCAGGGGTCGGGATGATCCCTTTCAAGAAGCCGGGGGCCAGCGACGGCTATCAGGAGATGGGTGAGGAGGCGATCCGCCTGGCGTTGAAGGATGCCGGCGTCAGCTACGACCAGATCCAGCAGGCCTATGCCGGCTATGTGTATGGCGACAGCACCTGCGGCCAGTCGGTAGTCTACAAGGTGGGCCTGACCGGTATTCCGGTGATCAATGTCAACAACAACTGCTCCACCGGTTCTACGGCCCTGTATCTCGCCCGTCAGGCGGTAGAGAGCGGTGCCGTGGAATGCGCATTGGCCGTGGGGTTCGAGGAGATGCGGCCCGGCGCGCTCGGCTCCAATTTCATGGACCGCGCCAACCCCATGGCCAACCACCTGCAGGCCATGCTGAACCTGCAGGAATTCACCGAAGCACCGCCAGCGTCCCAGTTCTTCGGCGGCGCGGGCGTGGAATATCAGAAGAAGTACGGCGCGAAGGACGAGACCTTCGCCAAGATCTCCGAAAAGGCGCGCAAGCATGCGGCCCATAACCCGCTGGCCATCTTCCGCACGCCGCTGACGGTGGAAGAGGTGATGGCGTCTGCGCACCAGTATGGGCCGCTGACCCGTTACCAGTGCTGCCCGCCCACCTGCGGGGCCGCCGCCGCCATCATCTGTTCGGCGGAATTCGCGGCCAAGCACGGTCTGGTAGCACCGGTGCGCATCAAGGCTCAAGCCATGACCACCGACACACCGGCCGCCTTTGAATCCCGGTCGATGATGCAGGTCGTCGGCTATGACATGAGCAAGGCCGCTGCCGATCAGGTCTATGAGCTGGCCGGTGTAGGTCCGGAAGAGGTGGGGGCGGTCGAACTGCATGACTGCTTCACCGCCAACGAGCTGCTGACCTATGAGGCGCTGGGCCTGACGCCGGAAGGGACCGCAGAGAAGTTCATCTGGGACGGCGACAATACCTATGGCGGCAAGGTCGTGACCAACCCGTCGGGTGGCTTGCTGTCCAAGGGCCATCCGCTGGGCGCCACGGGTCTGGCCCAGTGTGCCGAGATGGTCTGGCAGCTGCGCGGCCAGGCCGAGCAGCGGCAGGTGGAGGGGCTGCGGTTCGCGCTCCAGCACAATATCGGCCTTGGCGGTGCCGCCGTGGTCGCCCTTTACGAACGCGTGTGAGGAAACCATGCCTGTGGATCGCAGCTTCCTCGGCGTTGAGTCCGAGGACCGCTTCATCGAAGTGGAAAAGGGGCAGCTGAAGCTGTTCGCCATGGCGACGGGTGAAAGCGACCCCGCCTATTCCAGCGAAGAGGCCGCCAAGGCGCGCGGCTATCGCAATATCCCGGCCCCGCCGACCTTTGTCTTCGGCCTGACCATGCTGGCCCCCGCCAAGAAGGGCAACATGATCGACATGGTCGATAATGTCGGCGCCGTGCTGCATGGCGAGCAGGAATTCACCTATCACAACATGGTCTATGCCGGCGACCGCCTGCGTCTGAAGACCAAGACCGTCGACATCTACGACAAGAAGGGCGGCAAGATGGAATTCATCGTCCAGGACACGAGTGTCCATAACCAGGACGATGTGCTCTGCATGACCGCCCGCACCGTCGCCATCTATCGGAACTGAGGGGGCGGACATGAGCTATCCCGATCTTGCCAATCTGGCCCCCGAACAGGACCTGACCCCGCATGAGGCCGGGCCTGCCAGCCGCTGGGTGCTGGCCATGTTCGCCGGCGGTTCCGGCGACCACAACCCCATGCATATCGACAGCGACTTCGCCAAGATCTTCGGGCGGGAAGATGTCTTCGCCCAGGGCATGCTGTCCATGGCCTATCTGGCGCAGTTCGTGCGCCAACAGGCCCCGCAGGAAAAGCTGCGCAATTTCAAGGCGCGCTTCACCGCCATCACCCCGGTCAACGCCAATATCAAGTGCGAAGGCCGGGTGCTGGAACATGTCACGGTTGATGGCGAACCCCGCGTCCGCATCGGCCTGCGCACCAGCATTGATGATGGCACCGTCACCATGGAAGGCGAAGCGGTCATCGCCACCGCCTGATGCCAGACCGCATCCCAAATCCCCGACTTTTCAAAATGGAGAAGAGCATGTCCACGTTGGAAACCCTGACCGCCCGCGTTGCCGGTGCCGTTGGTGAGAATTGCGGCCTGGGCCGCACCATGAAGTTCGATTTCGGCAATGACGGCGCCATCTTCATCGACGCCAAGACCGTGCCCAACATCGTCGACAACCGCGCCGACAAGGCCGACTGCAATGTTGCGGTGAAGTTCACGGATTTCGTCGCCATCGCCGAAGGCCGCATGGACAGCATGATGGCCTTCATGCAGGGCAAGATGAAGGTCAGCGGCGACATGACCGTGGCCCAGCGCCTGACCCCGATCCTGAAGCGCATCTGAAGAAATGCGCAGAAGCCCCGCGGGCGCGGTTGACCGGCCGCGACCGCGGGGCGCCACCCGTGAACAGGGGAGGGCGTTACCATGAATTTCGATTTTTCCGACGAACAGAAAATGTTCGCCGAACAGGTGCGGCGCAGCCTTGCCGATACCTGCCCGATGAAGGAAGTGCGCACGGTTTTCGAAGCCGATGCCGGCCTGTCGCGCCCGACCTGGAAGGCCCTGGCCGACCTGGGCGTGCTGGGGGCCGCTGTGCCGGAGGAACTGGGCGGCGCCGGTCTGGGCGCGCTGGAACTCTGTGCAGCGGCCTATGAAGTTGGCTACGCCCTGGCGCCGGTACCCTTCGTGGCGTCGACCGGGGTCTGTGCCGAAGCACTGCGCCGCTTCGGCACTGAAGGGCAGCAGCAGAACTGGCTGTCGCGGCTGGCCGATGGCAGTGCCATCGGCACCCATGCCCTGACCGGGCCGGCGTCCGCATTGACGCTGGAAGCCGGGCGGCTGTCGGGCGCGGCGCGGCTGGTACCCTATGGGGCGCAGGCGGATGTCGCCCTGGTCCAGGCCCGGTCCATCGGCGGTGACGTGCTGGCGCTGGTCAGCCTGTCGGAACCCGGCGTGGAGCGCCGGTCGCGCCAGGTGCTGGACCCCACCCGGCCGCTGGCGGATCTGAGTTTCAGCGGCGTGGCGGCGGAGATCCTGCCGACGGGCAATGCCGACGCGGCGGCGACGCTGATCAATGGGGCGGCCGTCCTGCTGGCCTTCGAACAGGTGGGTGCAGCGCAGCGGGCGCTGGAGATGGCGCGGGAATACGCGCTGCAGCGCACGGCCTTCGGCTATCCGATCGGCACCTATCAGGCCATCAAGCACAAGCTGGCCGATATGTTCATCCGCATCGAGACGGCCCGCGTCCATGCCTATTGGGGCGCCTGGGCCCTGTCGGTGGATGCGCCGGACCTGCCGCTGGCGGCAGCGGGCGCCCATCTGTCTGCCGGGGAGGCGCTGCGCTTCGCCGCGCAGGAGAATGTGCAGACCCATGGCGGTATCGGCTTTACCTGGGAATCCGACTGCCAGTTCTTCTATCGCCGCGCCCAGGCCGATGGCCTGGCCTTCGGTCCCAGCCAGCGCTGGCGTGAACGCATTGTCGCGTCGCTGTCGGCGCAAGCGGCTTGATTGTGTCCTCAATCGCCGGCGCCCACATCCGTGGGCTTGGCTTACGCGGCATGTGCCGCGCGGCGGCAGTCGCCGCCGTACCAGCGTCCGGAATTTTCGGACGCTGGTGTCACGGAGACCAGACATGGATTTCAACGACAGTCCCGAAGAAGCCGCCTACCGCGCCAGGGCGCGGGCCTGGCTGGAAGCCCATGCCAGGCACCGCACCGATGGCGGTGCCCGCGGCATGGCCGTGGCCGATGGCAGCAATCTGGATGAGGCCAAGCAATGGCAGGCGCTGAAGGCTGATGCCGGCTATGCCGGGATCACCATCCAGGCCCCCTATGGGGCCGGCGGCACCCCCATCGAAGCCGTAATCTACCGTCAGGAGGAAGGGCAGTTCGAAGTCCCCTTCGGCGTGTACGAGATCGGCCTGGGCATGGCCATCCCCACCGTCATCGCCCATGGCAGCGACGCGCACCGCGACCGCTATGTCCGCAAGGCGCTGCGGGGGGAGGAAATCTGGTGCCAGCTTTTCTCTGAACCCGCCGGCGGTTCCGATCTGGCGGCGCTGCGCACCAAGGGCGTGCGTGACGGCGACGATTGGCTGGTGACAGGGCAGAAGGTCTGGACCTCGGGCGCGCATTATGCCGATTACGGCATCCTGCTGGTTCGCACCGATCCGTCCCGGCCCAAGCATAAGGGCCTGACCATGTTCATCGTGGACATGAAGGCCCCGGGCGTGGAGGTGCGGCCCATCCGCACCATGGCGGGATCGGCGGAATTCAACGAAGTCTTCTTCGACAATGTTCGCATCCCCGACAGCGACCGGCTGGGCGAGGTGGGTAATGGCTGGAACGTCGCCATCTCCACCTTGATGACGGAACGGCTCCAGGCCGGCATGGGCTTCGGCTTCGTGTCCGCCCATGACGTGCTGCGTCTGGCCCGCCGCCATGGCCAGGATGATGCCCGCGTGACGCAGCGCGTGGCCGATTTCTGGATCAACGACCAGGCGTTGAAACTGCTGTCCTACCGGGCCCAGACCTCGCTGTCGCAGGGCGGTTTTCCGGGGCCGGAGCAGGCCGTGAACAAGGCCATCGAGGCCGCCCAGGGCCAGCAGGCCGCCTATTTCTGCATGGACATGCTGGGGGCCGAGGGCGCCCTGGCGGCCACGGAGATCGGCGACCATTGGGCGGGGGTGGAGACGAGCTGGATGTGGGCGTCCGCCATGCGCATTGCCGGCGGTTCGGATGAAATCCTGCGCAACATCATCGCCGAGCGTGTGCTGGGCCTGCCGGGCGATCCGCGCCCCGACCGCAACACGCCCTTCAATGAACTGAAACACTGATCCGACCGGACAAGGTTCCGGGATCAAGGGAGAAAGCTATGTCACGTCTGGATTTTGAAGGCCGCGTCGCCGTGGTGACGGGGGCGGGGGGCGGTCTTGGCCGCTCGCATGCCCTGGGCTTTGCGGCGCGCGGCGCCAAGGTGGTGGTGAACGATCTGGGCGGCAGTCCGTCCGGTCAGGGAGCCAGCGCCAGCGCCGCACAGAAGGTGGTGGACGAGATCAAGGCCGCCGGCGGCGAGGCTGTCGCCAATACCGACAGCGTGGAGCAGGGCGAGCGCATCATCGAAACGGCGATGGACACCTATGGCCGCGTCGATGTGCTGGTCAACAATGCCGGCATCCTGCGCGACAGTTCTTTCCAGAAGATGAGCGTCGAGGACTGGGAACTGATCATCCGCGTGCATCTGAACGGGTCGTTCCGCACCACGCATGCCGCCTGGCCGCATATGCGCGCCCAGGGCTTTGGCCGTGTGGTCATGACGGCGTCGGGTGCGGGCATCTATGGCAATTTCGGCCAGGCCAATTACAGCGCGGCCAAGCTGGGCCTGTACGGCTTTGCCCGCACGCTGGCGGTCGAAGGCGGCTCGAAGAATATCAATGTCAACACCATCGCCCCCCTGGCCGCGTCGCGCCTGACCGAGACGGTGATGCCCAAGGCGCTGCTGGATGCGCTGAAGCCGGAACTGGTGACGCCGCTGGTCCTGTGGCTGTGCCATGAAAGCTGCGAAGCGTCAGGCAAGCTGGTGGAAGTCGGTGGCGGCTGGTATGCGGGCGTGGACTGGGAACGGTCCAAGGGCGTCGCGCTGGGCTGCACGGGCGAGGTGTCGGCCGAACAGATCGCCGACCAGTGGGACCGCATCGTCGATTTCACCGATCCCGACCACCCGCGCGCCGTCATCGACACGATGACGGCCCTGGGGACGGCACTGGGCATGAACGACTGAACAGGTTCACAAGGAGGGCGGGGCCGCGGGTGGGGTTTGGGTTCCCCTGGGGCCTGCGGACCGGCTTTCCTTGTGGAACGCGGCGGCGGCGGTGGCCTGCCGCCGCCGCGTCAAGGCAGAAAGGTGGATATCGTGGGTGGCACAGGCGGCACCTTTCGGCGGCGGATCGTTCTGGATTGCGACGGCGGGGCGGTCCGCGCCGGCCTTGAGGATGATTTCCACCATTTCCGGGTGCGGGTGACGCTGGTGGCCGGAAAGGTCACCGACGTCGAGGCCCAGACCTTCCGCTTTCCCTGGACCACCTGTCCCGGTGCGGCGGGGCCGCTGCGGGCCTTCATCGGGATGGAGGTTACGGCGGGCATGCTGCGGCGCCAGGATACGCCATCGCCGCGTCTGAACTGCACCCATCTGCATGATCTGACGTTGCTGGCCCTGGCGCAGGCGACGCGGGGGCCGGGCCGGCGTCAATATGACGTCACCGTCCCCCCGCGAGAGCCCAACGGGCGGCCGCTGGGTCCCGACAGCATCCCCACCTGGCCGCCAGGTCGGACGCGCGCCAGTCTGGCCCGTGACGGGGAACTGCTTATGCAATTCGATATGGAAGGAGAGACGGTCCGGGCACCGCTGGATGCGGCCGGGCTGGATTTCCGCCATCTGGGCAAATGGGCGGCCCAGAAGGGGGACGATGATTTCCTGGAAGCCGTGAAGGTCTTCCGCCAGGGCTTCTTCGTTTCCAGCGGGCGGGCCGTGCCGGTGGAACTGGTGGACCATGATCTGGTCCGTCAGGTTATGATCGGCGTCTGCTATACGTTCCAGCCGGAACGGATCGACACCGGGGTGCGCCGGCTGGATACGTTGCGTGACTTCACCCACTGCCCCGACGCCCTGCTGGCCGGTTTCTGATGCCGGCAGGCGTGGCTGGCCCGTCCCGAACCTCCGCCGGGACGGGCCTTTCGCGTTTCAGGGTGCCGCCTGCCGCCATTCGCGGTTTCTACAGGCCAGCATGGCGCAGGCCTTCAGGTTCAAGGTCGCGCCATTACGCTTGATCTCCACATCGGCCCAGTCCTGCAACTGCTCGGCCCAGACCTTGCCGCGCCAGACATCGCCATCGGTGCGGACACCGCGCAGGATGGGCTGGTCCAGCTTCAGATGCCCAGCCGGCAGCGTAACCTGACCGCACAGGGCGTCCGCACAGGGCGCGATGGCGACCCGCGCGCCGGATGGAAGCTGCCACAGTCCTTCTGGCGAAGCGGTGGCCGCAAAGGTGGGGCCGCCCAACAGCAGGACCGGCAGCAGGGCGATGGGGACGTATTTCATTTTGACCTTCCTTTTCGTGGAGGACATCAGCCGCGTAGCCGCCAGCGCAGCGCCCGGTCGAACCAGGGGCCGTAGGGTGGGCGCAGGATGCGGCCGATATCGATGTAGCCCTGGCGGAACAGGGCGCGCTGATGGGAGAATTCCAGGAAGCCGCGATGGCCGTGATAGGCGCCCATGCCGGATGCTCCGACACCGCCAAGCGGCAAATCCTCGATCCCGGCGTGCAGGATGATGTCGTTGATGGTGACGCCGCCGGATGGAATCTGAGTCAGCACGGCTTCCTGCTCCCGCCGGTCCCGGCCGAAGTAGTAGAGCGCCAGTGGCGTGGGCCGGGAGCGTACGACCGCCAGCATCTGCGCCAACGACGACCGGGTCAGGATCAGCAGCAGGGGGCCGAAAATCTCCTCCCGCAGGATACGGGCCTGGGGGCCGGGATCGATGACCAGGGTCGGGGGCAACCGCCCCGTCATAGCACAGGCCCGCGCATCGGCCTCCCCCGTCAGGGGAAGGATGGTGCCGCCGTTTGCTCCTGCGTCCGCCAGCAAGGCGTGCAGCCGGTCGCGCTGCCCGTCATTAATGATGGCACCGAAATCCGGCGCCGTGGCGAAGCCGGTGGCGAAGCGGGCCGCGGCCCGGCGGAAACCGTCCAGCAGGGCGGGCAGCCGCTCCTTCTCGATCAACAGATAGTCCGGCGCCAGGCAGATCTGGCCGGCATTTATGACCTTGCCCGCCAGGATGCGGTCGGCGGCCAGCGTCAGGTCGGCACCCTTGCCGATGATTACCGGGCTTTTGCCGCCCAGTTCCAGCGTCACGGGGGTCAGGTTGCCGGCCGCCGCCGCCATGACGGCGCGGCCCGTTTCGGTCCCCCCGGTGAACAGCAGATGATCCCAGGGCAGTTGCGCGAAGCCGGCACCGAAGGCGGGTCCGCCGCAGACGACGGATAGTTCCTCCGTCGCGAAATGCTTCTCCACGAGGCGGGCTAGCAGGGCCGCGGTGCGCGGCGTGTGTTCGGATACCTTGACGATGGCGCTGTTGCCTGCCGCCAAGGCGCCCGCCAGCGGTGCGAAGCTGAGATTGACAGGGAAGTTCCAAGGGCTGGCGATGCCAACCACACCCTTGGGCTCGTAGCGTATTTCCGCCCGCGCCCCGGTCAGTGCCAGCGCCAGTTCCAGGGGTTGGTGCCGGGGCTGCATCCAGCGGGCCAGATTGGCGCGGGCGTGGCGCAGGGTGGCGACCGAGCCGTAGATCTCCGCTACTTGCGTGACGCGCCGCGACCGGCTGCCATAATCGGCATCCAGGGCGGAGGCGATGCTGTCCTGGTGGACCAGCAGCAGCCGGATACAGCGGTCCAGCCGGTCGCGCCGCAGGGCCGCGTCGGGCGTTCCGGCCGTCCGCCTTGCCGCGCGCTGCGTTGCGAACAGGTCCTCAAGCAGAGCCATTTCGTCCATCACGTCACACTTTCAAGGCGCCGGCCAGCAGCCGCGCATGGGTTTGCGCGTCCAAAGGCCGGTAGCGGCTGGTGTCACCATCCAGGATGAACAGCGGATCGGAAATTATTCCGGGATCGAAACCATCGTTGATCCAATCTTGTTTGCGGTATTTGTACGTTCCCGTCGTGCACAGCCCGGCGCAGATACGCAGGAACAGCGGACGGGCATAGCGCGGCAGGTCGCGTTCAAGATGGGTGGCCAGCGTGTCGAGGCTGAATTGTTCCGGGCTGATAACAAGGGCGGCCATGCCGGCCTTTCCCTCGTTGCCCGGCACCGCCACACCATAGACGATGGCTTCCAGCACGCCGGGGGCGGTGGCGGCCACGCGTGCGACCTCGCTGGTGGCTACATTCTCGCCTTTCCAACGGAAGGTGTCGCCGATCCGGTCGATAAAGTAGAAATAGCCGTCGGCGTCGCGCTGCAGAAGGTCACCTGTGCGGTACCAGCGATCCCCCTTGCGGAACACGTCGCAGAGGATTTTTGCCGCCGTCTGGCCCTTGTCCTGGACATAGCCGTCGAACTTCTCCCGCACGCTGTCGCCGATGCGACCGATGGCTTCGCCTGTCTCGCCGATATCGGCTTCGATGCATCGTCCGTTGGCATCGCGCGCCGGTGCCTCGGCATTATGGTCGAAACGCACGATCTTCACCGGCATCAGCCGTTTCAAATAAGGGGGAATGCGGCCCACGGCACCACGGTGCCCGTCGAAGTTGATCAGGCTGACATTGCCCTCCGTGGCACCATAGAACTCCACGACATCATGGATGCCGAAGCGCTGTTCGACCTGATCCCACACTTCGGGCCGCAGGCCGCTGCCGAAGGCAACGCGGATCCTGTGCCCGCGTTCCTCCGCACAGGCGGGCTGGTTCACCAGGTATCGGAACAATTCGCCGATATAGATGAAGGCGGTAACCCCCTGGTCGCGGACGTCGGCCCAGAACCGCGTGGCGGAGAAGCGGCGACGCAGGACCATGCAGGCACCGCGCGTCAGCGCTGATCCGACGCCGCACAGGCCACCGGAGGCGTGATAATGCGGCAGGCAGACATAGACCCGGTCGTCTGGCATGAGGTTCAGCACGCGGCCGAAGGTGCAGAGCAGGGCCATGCCTCTTGCTCCGCGTATCGTTGCCGCCTTGGGCAGGCCCGTCGTGCCGCTGGTGAAGATATAGAGCAGGGGATCGGCATTGGTCATGCCGCCGCGGATATCGCGCGTGGGCCGCAAGGCGGAGCAGGCGTCCAGCGCCTGATCCAGATCACGCATACCGCTTCGGCCGGACACGCCCGGCAGCGTACCGTCAGCCCAGCACCAGATCGCCTCTGGCAGTCCTGTATCGTCCGCGACCGTGGTCCAGGCTTCCAGCAACTCGCTGCCCACGATTACCGTGCGGGCGCCAGCGATATGGACGCAATGTGCCAGGGATGCGCCGGACAGTTGCGCGTTGATCAGGGCCGTGACCACGCCGACCTTGGCCAGCCCGAACCAGGCTGTAAAAAACTCCGGCCGCGTCTCAATGAACAGCGCCACCACGTCGCCACGCCGCAAACCCTGGGTCAATGCCCAACGCGCGATGCGATTGGCCTGCGCCTCGACCTGCCCATAGGTGAGGGTGCGGCCTTCGAATTCGATGGCGATCCGATCGCGATGGCGGTCCATGCTGGCTTCCAGCAGGTCCGGCACCGTTCGCCCCGACTTCGCGCGGCTTTGCATCAGGACGCCGGACGCCCGCAGCATCCTGTCCAGGAACCGGCCCTCACGCCTCAACTTCATTGCGCGCCTCCGTCCGGCGGCGGGCGCCTGGCCTGTTGAACACCATCTTGTCCTCCCTTGCCCGTGGGTATCTGCATCGCCCGGATAACGATCAACGGGCGGCATATTTATCCCAACGGATAAATTATTTTAGCAAGAGAAGCCCCGATCATGGGCACTTGTCAAGGTATTTGTCCTGATGGATAAATCAGAGACGCAGGTCGATCAGGCGTCGCGCAGCACCATGCCGATCAGGGCGTCGGCATGGGCACCGATGACCTTCTCTGCGAAGGGATCGACGCCCCAGACAGCCTCCACCTCATTGGCCATGACATACATGACCTGGGCGCCACCCACGATGAGGTAGAGCAGGGAGACGGGCGGGATGTCGGCCGTCAGCTTCTCCTCCTGCAACCGGCTGATGAACATGGCTGCGGCTGCGTGCGCCGGCCGCAGAAAATTCTCGGCAAGCCAGGACAGGCGGTCACTGCGCTGGATCGATTCATGGAACATGAACCGGACATAGTCGGGATGGCGGGCGCAGTAATGCACGAAACGGCGGATGCCGTTCGCGGCCACCTGACGCAGTTCCTCTCGCGTGGTCGGCATCTCTACGCCTTCCATCACTTCTGCGGCCAAGCGACCGAAGATCAGGCGTGTCGCTTCGCGCCAAAGGGCTTCCTTGCTTTTAAAATAATAGGTGACCATGCCGTGGTTGACGCCGGCCCGGCTGGCAATGTCACGGGTGGTGGTGCCCAGGAAACCCTTCTCGGAAAATTCGGTGACGGCTGCCCCCAGGATGACGTCGCGGACGGGCTCCGCCATACCGCCTTCCGCATGCGACTTCGGGATCGGGCCACGGCGGCGGCGGGGCTGGTTTCCCTGATCCGCAGTCGCCTTTTCAACCGATATCTTCGTACCCATCCCGCATCCTCCCCGACTTTCCGATAGTTTTATCCCGCTGGACAGTTCGGCCGCAAGCGCAACGGGGTGTCGAGAAAAATCTCGACCCGGGCTATTTATCCATATGGACAAACTTTGTTGGCCTGTGCATCATCGTCTGACAAAGCCGGGAAAATACCGGCCCATAAAAATCAAAATCGGCCGGTCTGGCCGGGGAGGAAGCAATGGGTAAGGGCGTGTTGCGCTGTGGCGCGGCCGCGATGGCGGTGCTTGTCTGCGGCCAGGCCGGGGCCGAACAGGACAAACCCAAGGAAACGCATCTGTCTCCACTTGCACGCGCCATTGAGGGTGACCGGGCGTCCAAGGAAGAGCCCGTCGTGCTGGAAGAGATCATTGTTACGGCCCAGCGCCGGCAACAGAGCCTGCAGCAATTGAGCATGGGCCTGACCGTGCTGGACAGCCGCAACCTGGAGGCAGCCAACATCCGCAAGTTCGAGGATGTGGTGAACATGGCGCCGTCCGTGTCAGTGACCAGCGACAGCTCCGGCAACGGCAACTCCTTCAACATCCGCGGCGTGGGCAGCCAGGCATTCGGCGCCACCGTGGAGCCCAGCGTGGCCGTCGTGGTAGACGGGGTCGTCATGGGGGCTACGAACGAGGTGTTCGGTGAGCTGTTCGACGTGCAGCGGGTGGAGGTTCTGCGCGGCCCGCAGGGCACGCTGTTCGGAAAGAACGCGTCGGCGGGCGCCATCAGCATCATCACCAAGCGCCCGACCCGCGATCCGGAAGGTCAGGTGGAAATGGAGCTGGGCGAGCAGGACACGCGGCGTGGGCGCGCGGTGGTCAGCGGCCCCCTGTCCGACAGCGTCGCGGCCCGTCTGGCCGCTTTCTATGTCGAGCAAGGGGATTACATTGAGAACCTGTCCGGTGCCGACATCGGGGAACGTAAGCAATATGGTGCCCGCGGCCAATTCCTCTACGAGCCGGCCGACAATTTCGAGGCACGCCTGATCGCCGAATATTCGAAGACGGAGGGCGGCGGTGGCCAGTTCATCGACCGTTTCAACCTCAGTACCGATCGGGGGGCCTATCTGGCGCCGACTGTCGCGGGGGAGAAGGCGGATATTGCCAACGTCAACAGCGTGCGTGACGGCGGGGCGACGGAAGTCTGGGGTGCGTCGCTGGAGGCGCGCTACTCCCTCGAGCCGCTGGACCTGATCTCCATCACCGCCTATCGCAAGAAGCAGGCGGAAGCCGACGCCAGACTGGATTCCGACGGGCTTCCCGTCGATACGCCGGCCCTGGCACCCCGGCCGGGACAGAGCATCCTGCCCGCCCGGTCCTTCGATACCGATGCGGACGGCTATACCGACAGTTTCATCGGCACCTACCCCTATGGCGACGGCAGCGACGCCGAACAGTTCACGCAGGAACTACGGCTGGAATCCTATGATCGCGGCAATGTGGGCTGGGTGGCGGGCGCCTATCTCTTCGCCCGCAATACCCATTCATCAGGCCTGCAACGCCGGGCCTATCTGGGGGACGCGCTGGTCATTCCGCCCAGCCTGACCGCATCAACTTGTACAATCGTCATGCAGGGAGCGTCGCCCGATCCGGCGCGCAGTTGCGCCATCGGCAATATGGCGCTGGAGGAGACGCGCGGCCCCTCCCGCACCGAGGTTTTGAGCTATGCCGGCTTCGGTCAGGTGGATTGGAGCCTGACTGACGCGCTGAAGCTGGTGGGCGGCATGCGCGTTACCCGCGACCATGTCGAGGCGGTGGGCGAGGTGGTGAACCGGCAATACGACGCCTATGTGCAGACGCCCAGCGGCTTTGTGCGCAATGGCGCGCGCACCAGTACGACCACTGGCGGCCGCAAGGTGGAGGCGGAGGAGACAGGGTATAGCGGCAAGGCGGCGCTGGAATATAACTTCAGCAAGGAACTGTTCGGTTATGCCAGCTACGCCCGCGGCTATAAGGGGCCGGTACCCCGTCAGGATGGGGAGGTC
This sequence comes from Niveispirillum sp. FG148, assembly GCF_057809655.1. Taxonomy (NCBI): domain Bacteria; kingdom Pseudomonadati; phylum Pseudomonadota; class Alphaproteobacteria; order Rhodospirillales; family Azospirillaceae; genus Niveispirillum; species Niveispirillum sp. FG148. The sequence goes on along the minus strand of NZ_JBMDKJ010000010.1, from coordinate 78,258 downwards.
GTCGATCCGGAGACCGTGGACAGCTATGAGGTGGGACTGCGTTCGACCCAGTTGGGCGGGCGGTTGCTGGTCAATGTCGCAGCCTTCCTGTCCAACTATGATGATTTCCAGGTCCAGGCCTATGACGATGACAGTCAAAGCTTCCAGTTGGAGAATGCGGGCCAGGTGCGGAGCAGGGGCGTGGAACTGGACATGATCGCCCGCCCGTTCAGCAATGTCAGCCTGCAGATCGGCGGGGCCTATATTGATGCAGAGATCCGGGAATTCGCCAATGCCGCCTGTTATGGCGGACAGACAGCGGCGGCCGGCTGCACTTATGTCAATGCCCGGGCTCTGGACGTGTCCTCAGCCACCACACGGATTGTTAATGTCGCTGTGCCGCAGCGTCAGGACCTGGCCGGTGCCCGCCCCCCCAACACCGCCAAGTGGAAATTCAGCGCCGTCGGTCGGTACGAGGTGCCGCTGCCCTATGACGGCGTGAACACCTACCTTCAGGGTGCCTATCGCTGGCAGAGCAGCATGCAGCACTGCCTGACCCAGCATCCGGAATGCATCCAGGATTCCTATGGTGTGCTGGACGCGGCGCTGGGGGTGGAGTTTTTCGACGGCGCCCTGGACCTGCAGGTCTTCGCCAAGAACCTGACCAACAGCTTCTATGTCAGCACCATCATCGAGGTGCCAACACAGTCGGCGTCGGTCGGGCGGCTGGGCAGCACCGCCCATGTCGTTCCGCGGGAGGCGGGCCGCTTCCTGGGTGGCCGCGTCACCGTCCGCTATTGAGGCGGGTGAGGGTGAGGCCGGTCCGGCGTCGCCGTGGGCGTCGGGCCGGCCCCTTCATATCAGGACTTGCGCACGGGGGTGATACCTTGCACCAGCATGTCGAGATAGAGGTCCGCCACCTGCGCGGGCTGCAACGGGCCGTCGGGCGTCCACCAGCGTGTCAGGCTGTTCAACGATCCGAACAGCATGGAACTGAGCGCGTGCGGATTGACGGTGCGCAGCGACCCGTCCGCCATTCCGCGCCGGACCATCTCCCGCACCTGACCGTCCAGCGCACGGCGACCGGCCAGCGCCCCATCGCGGAACTCCGCGGGCAAATCGTCTGCATTGGTCAGCACCAGGCAGCGTCCGAAATCGTCACAGACGATCTGGGCATATTGGCGGAAGAAGACGCGCAGGCTGTCCAGCCCGTCGGCACCGCTGTCCCAGGCTTCCTTCAGGGCGGCGTTCAATTGTTCCAGGGCCACCTGGCCGCATTGGTACAGCATCTCGTCCTTGGAACTGACATAGTAGTAGATGGCAGCGGCGGTCAGGTCCAACTCGGTCCCGACATCGGCCAGCGAGGCGCGGTGAAAGCCCAGCCGGGCAAAGACCCTGGCCGCCCCGCGCAGCACGGCCAGCCGCTTGCGCGTGAATTTCGCCGCCGTCCGGCTGATCTGTTCGGGCATGGCCGTATCGACGGCAATTTCCTGCTTCCTCGCCACCCTCAAAATCTCCCCAAATCTGTTCTTGATCAGGATGATAGCATGTTTCTTACTGATCATTCAAAATTTGAATGCATGCGTGATCGGAGGCAGGCGTGAACCGGCGGCACTTATTGATGCTGCTGGGCCTGTCCGGTCTGGCCTCCTGCACGCGCTCCTTGGAGGGGGAGGAGGAGCCGTTGCCGGCAAATGTGCGGGAGGTCGCCGCCATCGCCTCGCCGGATGGCAACCTGTCACTGAGGCTTGGCCTGGACGGGGGCGGACGGCTGTTCTGGGGCCTGTCACTGGGCGGCGCTACCCTGCTGGACTGGTCGGGCATGGGGCTGTCTCTGGACGGGCTCGAGCAATATGCGGGTCTGACGCAACAGGAGGGGGAGCGGGTCGCGCTGTCGGACAGCTACCGCCTGGCGCATGGCAAGAACGTGGCGCCGTCCTTCCGTGCCCAACGGGCCCTGTTATGGTGGCGCAACGGACGGGGGCTGCGGGTTGGCGTCGAACTGCATGTGCAGGATGATGGCGCCGCCTGGCGCTATGTCATTCCCGCCCAGGCCGGGCTGCCCCAGATCGCCACGGTGACAGGGGAGGCGACGGGCTTCCGCCTGCCGACCGGGGCGGCGCTGTGGATGCAGCCCTATGCGGGACGTGGTCAACTGAACCCCGCCGCCCCATCCTATGAGACTTATCACCAGAGATTGGATGCAGGCCGATTGAAACGCGGTGGCGAATGGTTCCTGCCGCTGCTGGCGCGGGCACCTGACGCCGGTCCCTATCTTCTGCTGACGGAAGCCGGACTGTCGGATTTCTACGGGTTGCAGCTTCAGGCCACCAACGATCGGACCCTGCACGCCCGGCTACCACCATCGCAAGAGGCGCTGGGGGAGGGAGCATCGACGCCGACCCTGCCGCTGCCCGTCCGCACACCGTGGCGAGTGGCCATGGCTGGTACTCTGTCGCAGGTCGCCGCCTCCACCCTGGTCACTGATGTCAGTCCGCCGCTGAACCCCCTGTTCGGCGGGGAAATCCCGGCCTGGGTCCAACCGGGGGTGGCCGCCTGGGATTGGCTGGTACACCGGGCCACGGGCGATCTGGAGGCGCAGAAGGCGCATGTGGACCAGGCAGCGGCCTGGGGCTGGCCCTATGTCGTGGTGGACGGCAAATGGGATCAGGTCATGGCACCGGAACCGGAAACGGCCGTGCGGGCGCTGGTGGACTATGCAAGGTCGTGTAAGGTTGGCATCTGGCTCTGGTACAATTCCGGCGGGGCCAACAATGACCGGCCCGGATCGCCGCGCGACCGCATGACGGACGCCGCGACCCGTCGGGCCGAATTCGCCAAAATCGCCGGGTGGGGCGTGCGCGGCGTCAAGGTCGATTTCTGGCACAGCGACAAGCCGCTGCACCTGACCCGCATGCGCGCGCTGCTGGCGGATGCGGGTCAGGCGGGTCTGATGGTCAACCTGCATGGCTGCACCATCCCGCGCGGCTGGGAACGGGAATTTCCCAACCTGCTGAGCATGGAGGCGGTGCGCGGGGGGGAGACCTACATGTTCCCCTTCCCCTATGCGCTGCTGACGGGGGACAAGGGGCCGGGGGCATTGGACCATGTGCGCATGGCGCTGGTCCGCAATCCCATCGGCCCCATGGATTACACGCCGGTCTGTTTTGAGTTGGCGCGACAGGCGTCGGGCATCAGTTACGCCCATTCTCTGGCGCTGGCGGCGGCCTTCGCGTCGGGCATCCAGCATTATGCCGATGATGCCATCAATCCGGACAAGGGCTATCGCCCGCTGTTCCGGGACCGGCCCTATCTGCAGGGGCTGATGTCCGCCATGCCCACGGCCTGGGATGGCGGGCGGGTTCTGTCGGGCGATCCGGACACGCATGTCGTGCTGGCCCGCCGCCGTGGAAATGAATGGTGGGTGGCGGGGTTGAACGGGCGGCGCACGCCCTGGCGGGCCGATGTCGCGCTGGGCTTCCTGGACGACGGGTCCTGGCACCTGTCCGCCGTCACCGATGGTGATGAGGCGGCCCGGACATCCTGGACGGAACGGGCGGGCGTCACATCGGCGGAACGGCTGCCCATCGACTGCCTGCCATCGGGCGGGTTCCTGCTGCGGCTGGTGCGCGATGCCTGAGGCCGGGCGTCATTCCAGTGAAATCCTTCGACGGGACAGGTGAGGTCATGGAGAGGATCAATAAGCGGGTTCTGGCGGCGGGTGCCGCCCTGGTATCGCTGCTGACGCTGGGCGCCGTCTGGCACTTTTGGCCGCCGGCAGAGGCGGCCCCCGTTCCCACCGGGCCGCGCCATTGCATGCCCGACCCGGCCAAGCTGTCCGCCGCCGGGCCGATGACCGATCCCGGCGACATGGTGCCGGTCCCCGCCGGCAGCGTGACACGCGGCAGCGACGACGGCTTTGCCGACGAGGCACCGGTCAGCGACGTGAAAGTCGCCGCCTTCCAACTGGACCGCAGCCCCGTCACCGTTGCGGAATTCCGCCGCTTCGTGGCTGCCACGGCGCACCGCACCACGGCGGAATGCCTGGGCGATGGCGCCGTGATGACCTTTGGCACTGGCGAATGGCGGCTGGTGTCCGGGGCCGACTGGCGCCATCCGCGCGGGCCACAGCAGGATGTGCCCGCCGACGATCATCCCGTGACGCAAGTGTCCTGGTACGACGCCAAGGCCTTTTGCGCCTGGGCCGGCAAGCGCCTGCCGACGGAGGTGGAATGGGAACATGCGGCGCGCAACGGCCGCAATGATCCCGGCCGCTACCCGTTCGGGGACAAGGTGGAACAGGACGGCGTCTATGCCGCCAATTTCTGGACCGGGCAATTCCCCTATGCCAATAGCGGGGCGGACGGTTACCTGACCACCTCGCCCGTCGGGGCCTATGGCCGGACCAAGCTTGGCCTGACCGACATGGCCGGCAATGTCTGGGAATGGGTGGAGGATCGCTACGCCGCCTATGATGGCCGCGCTAGCCGCCTGGGCCCGACGCAGGGCGAGGAAAAGGTGCAGAAGGGCGGGTCGTTCCTGTGCGACCCAAGCCTGTGCCATGGTTTCCGCATCACGGCGCGCGGCCATTCCACCCCGGAATCCAGCCATATGCATGTCGGGTTCCGCTGTGCCGCCGACGCCCCGCGACAGGCGACTGCGTCGTGAGGAAAAGGGCGCTGGCCATTCCGGGTGTGCTGGCCCTGCTGGGTGCCGCCGTCTGGTGGGGGCCGTCCCTGCTGATGGCGCGCATGCAGGCCGAAGATACGACCCGCTGGCCGGCCGCCCCGGCGGCGGCTGCTGCGCCGCTGGCATCGCTGGACGCCGTCATCCCGCTATCATCCCCCGATGGGCGTATCGACCTGACCGTGGGCCGGGATGCCGACGGCCCCTTCTATGCTGTGCGTCTGGACGGTCAGGAGCTTCTGCGGCCTGCGCGCCTGGGCCTGGTTCTGGACGGCAAGGCGCTTCCCGGCAACGTCGCGCCTGAACGGGTGGAACGCCGGACACAGGATATGGTCTGGGAACAGCCCTGGGGCGAGGATCGGTTCATCCGCGACCGGTTTCAGGAAATGCGTCTGTCCTATGCCGGGATCGACATTGTCTTGCGTGCCTATGATGACGGCGTCGCCTTCCGGTATGAGCGGGCGGGCGGGTCGGCCTGGACCGTCACAGACGAACTGAGCGAATTCGCCCCGGCCGGCGATCCTGTGGCCTGGTGGGTCCCCGCTTGGGGCATGGCGCGGGATGAATATATCACCCGAAACACGCCATTGCGGGACCTGGCGGCCGAGCCGCTGGCCCGGGCTGTCCACACGCCCCTGACCCTGTCGGCGGGCGCGGGAACGGCCCTGTCCATCCACGAGGCGGGCTTGCGCCATTTCGCCGGCATGGTCCTGGCCCCGCAGACGGGTGGGCGGCTGCGCGCGCAGCTGGTGCCGCGTGCCGATGGGGTGGCCGTGCGCGGCACCGGTCCCCTGCGCAGCCCCTGGCGGCTGGTGCAGATCGGGCGGCGGCCCGTCGATCTGGTCAATTCCCGCCTTGTCCTCAACCTGAACGACCCGCCCGCCATCCCGGCCGACAGTTTCGGCCAGCCGATGAAATATGTCGGCGTCTGGTGGGGATTCATCACCCATGTCTGGGACCGGGTGCCGGGGGCGAACTATGGCGCCAGTGAAAAGCGGGTGAAGGACTATATCGACTTTGCCGCCGAAAACGGCTTTGGCGGGGTGCTGGTTGAAAGCTGGAACCGTGGCTGGGAAAGCTGGCCGTCGCCCGATGGCACACCCTTCAGCTTCACCCAGCCCTATGACACGTTCGACCTGACGGGTCTTGCCGCCTATGCCAGGTCCAGGGGCGTGGCCCTGATTGGGCATCACGAGACGTCGGGTGACCTGATCCATTACGAGGCCAAGATGCAGGCCGGGCTGGACCTGTACCGCGACCTTGGCGTGCCGGTGGTTAAGACGGGATATGTCGCCCGCCAGCCGGGTCTGCGCGTGCGCCAGCCGGACGGGAGCGAGGCGCGGGAATGGCAGTACAGCCAGCCCATGGTGGAGCATGAGGAACGGCTGGCCCGGATGGCGGCCAATGACCATATCGCCATCGTCGCGCATGAGGCGGTGAAGGATACTGGCCTGCGCCGCACCTTCCCCAACCTGATGGCGCGGGAAAGCGCGCGCGGCCAGGAATATAACGGCATGGATGCCGTCCATGGCGGCAATCCGCCGGACCATGAGCCCACCCTGTTCTTCACCCGCATGCTGGCGGGACCCATGGATTTCACGCCCGGTATCCTGGATGTGGATTTCAGCGGGTTGCCGGGCTGGCGCGGGGTGCTGCACCGGTCGCTGCTGCGCACGCGGGTCAACACGACGCTGGCCAAGCAACTGGCGCTCTATGTCGTGTTCTACAGCCCCGTGCAGATGGCGGCGGACTTCATCGAGAATTACCGGGCCCGGCCCGACGCCCTGTCCTTCATCCGGCAGGTGCCGGTCGACTGGACCCGCTCCATCGCCCTGCAGGGGGAGGTCGCGCACTTCGCCCTGATCGCGCGGCAGGACCGGCATAGCGACGACTGGTATCTGGGTGCCATCACCGACGGAAGCGCCCGCCGCCTGGATCAGGTGCTGGATTTCCTGGAACCTGGCCGAACCTACACGGCGACCATCTGGGCCGATGCGCCCGATGCCGATTGGCACCGCAACCCGGAAGCCTTCGTCGTGCGGCATCAGATGGTGCGGGCCGGCGACCGGCTGACCCTGGATCTGGCACCGGGGGGCGGGCAGGCGGTCTGGCTGCGCGCCCTGCCAAAGGCGGAAGGACCGGCGCCATGACCGGCGAAACGACAAAGCAGCAGAGAACAGGGGTAGGGAAATTGGTCAGGAAATGGGCTTTCCGGCTGGTTGCGGCCATCGTGACGCTGGCGCTGCTGGCCATTGCCGGTGTCGTGGCGCAGCGCCGGTTCAACCTGCCATCCTCCAAGGTGGAACTGGCGCCGGGCAGCGAGATCGCCGCCTGGCATCAGCCGCCGGACCGGCCCAACATCCTGTTGCTGACGGTTGATGACATGAACTGGAACTCGGCCGGCATCCTGGGCGCCGATGTGCGGGGCGTGACGCCGCATATTGATGCGCTGGCAGGACAGGGGATGCTGTTCAAGCTGGCCTTCGTCACCTCCCCCATCTGTCAACCGTCGCGGTCGGTGTGGATGACGGGCATGTATCCGCCGCGCAATGGCGCCACCGGCTTCAACCGCATCCATGACGATGTGCCGACCCTGGCCGACACCTTGCGTTCCAGTGGCTATCGCGTCGGCATCGTCAACAAGGTTACCCATACCCCGCCCTATACACCCGACCGCTGGGACTATTTCATCGGGGAACGCGACAATGGCGTGGGCCGCATCCCGGAAAAGATGGGGGAGCAGGCCGAAGCCTTTTTCCGTGACGCGGCCCAGCGTGGCACGCCCTTCTTCCTGAACATGAACATCAATGATCCGCACCGGCCCTTTGCCGGTACCTCCAACCCTCTGGCCCTGCTGGACCGCGCCGCCGGGCTGGCCTATCCGGCCGGCCCGGCCGATGCCTACAAGCCGGGCGACGCGCCTATTCCGGGCTTCCTGCCGCAAGCGCCGGGTATTTCGCGTGAGATGGCGGAATATTTCACCTCCGTCCATCGGGCGGACCGGTCGGTGGGGGCCGTGCTGGCGGCCCTGGAACGGTCGGGGGCCGCCCCCTATACGCTGGTCATCCTGGTGTCGGACAATGGCATGGCTTTCCCGTTCGGCAAATCGACGCTGTACGAGAATGGCACCCGCACCTTGATGATGGTGCGCTGGCCCGACCGGGTGGCGGCGGGCCGCGTCGATGACAGCCATATGGTGTCGGGCATTGATATCGCACCCACGATCCTGGACGCGGCGGGCGTGCCGTCACCGGTGACGCTGGATGGTCGTTCGCTGCTGCCTGTGCTGGCGGGCGAGGGGGATGAGGGGCCGGACTATGTCTTCACCTATCTGGCGAAGGTGAATACCGATCTGGTGCCCTTCCTGGATCTGGATTTCACCTCGCGCGCTGTGCGGTCGCGCGAGGGACTGCTTTATATCTGGTCGCCGTGGGCGGACGGCAAGAAGGCCTTCGTAGCGGAAGCCATGCTGGGCCGCACCTATCCCGCCATGCAGGAACTGGCGGAAAAAGACCCGGCCGTTGCGGCCCGGGTCGACCTGTTCCGCCATCGGGTGCCCGAAGAACTCTATGACGTCGACCGTGATCCCGACGGTCTGACCAACCTTGCCGATAACAAAGCGCATGCGGAGCGGCTGGCGGCACTGCGGCAGGTGCTGTTGCGCCACCTTGAAGAAACCAATGATCCGGCCCTGGACCGATATCGGGCATTCCTGGCCGGAAAGACAAAGGGAGGTGCGTCATGAAGACCACCGGGAAAAGGATCGCACGCGCCTTGGGCTGGACGGCCGGCGGCTTGCTGGGCCTGGCCGTCATCGGCGTGGCCGGCTTCTTCGGCCAGCTTTATATCGGCCCTGACGAGACAGTGCCGCCCGATCTGGTGGCCCTGGACCGCACGGCCAAACCCGCCCGCCAGGATGGCCCGCGCAATGTCGTGCTGATCCTGGCCGACGATCTGGGCTACGGTACGCTGAACGCCTATGGCGGGAAGCTGTCGCGCACACCCCATATCGACGCGCTGGCGGCCGAGGGCGTGCGCTTCACCCAGGCCTATGCGACAGGTCCCGTCTGCGCCCCGTCGCGCGCCGGGCTGATGTCCGGCCGCTATCAGCAATCCTTTGGCTTTGAATATAACCCCAATGTCCAGTTCAGCGAGTTGGAGCGACGGCGCCAGATGCCGGGGTCGATCGTCACCATCGCGGAAATGGTGCGCGCCGCCGGCTATCACACGGGCATGGTCGGCAAATGGCATCTGGGTGTGCAGAAGGAAAGCGTGCCGCAGGCACAGGGGTTCGAGGAGACGTTCGTCCTGCTGCATGGCGCTTCCAGCTTCATCACCCGGCCGCAGTCGGGCGATGTCACCGACAAGCGGTTTTTCATGCTCTCGGGCGGGGTCGACCGCAACCTGACCCCCATCGAGCGTAACGGGGAACGGGTGCAGGTCGATGAATATCTGACCGACCGGTTCACGGCGGAGGCGCAGGGCTTCATCATCCGCCACCGGGCGGAACCCTTCATGCTCTACTTGGCCTACACCGACCCGCATGGGCCGATGGAGGCGCCGGCCCGTTACCTGTCGCTGTTCCCCAACCTGAAGGGAGAGGAACGCACCTATGCCGCCAAGGTGGCTGCCCTGGATGCCGGCGTGGGCAAGGTGGTGGAAACGCTGAAGCAGCAAGGGCTCTACGAGAACACCACCATCATCTTCGCCTCCGACAATGGCTGTCCGGAGAAATTCCCCTGGTGCGAGGCGGGGCCCGTTTCCAACTTCAAGGGTACGGTGTTTGACGGCGGCGTGCGCGTGCCCCTGATCCTGCGCGACCCGACCTTGCCGCCCGATCTGCGGGGGAACGTCAATGACAAGGTCGCCTCCCTGCTGGATGTCATGCCGACCGTGGCCCGCATCACCGGGGTGACGCCGCCCGACGGGTACCAGGGTGTCGATCTGGCCCAGGTGATGGCGGGCGGGGCCGACCGGTCCCTGTTCTGGCGGGCGGGCCGGGCGGCGGCCGTGCGCGATGGCGACAGCAAGTTCGTCTCTTACGCCAGGGCTGGCGAGCAAACCGAAAAGTCGGAAGGGCACCGGCCGGCGACACAGGCCATCCGGGCCATGCTGGGCCTGGATCACCGCCAGCATGAAGATGCGGTCGGGCCCCTCTACAGCGCCGATCCCAGCCTTTATCCGCGCGCCGACTTCCTGTTCGACGTCGCCGCCGATCCGGGGGAGAAGAATGACCTGACGCCGCAGGCCGGGGCGGAGGCGGAACGGCTGCGCACCCTGCTGGACGGGTGGAGCCGGCAACAGGCCCAACCCGCCTGGGGTGACGCCGAAGATGGCGGGCTGGTCACCCATAATGGCCAACGCCTGTCGGCGCATTGAGGGGGGAAGCGGTCATGAAAGGACGCTGGAAAATCCCTGCCGCCACGGCGCTGGTCCTGGCCCTGATGCTGTGGTTCTGGCCGGAGCCGGAGGAGGGGTCTGTCCATCGCCGGCCCGCCCCGGCCGGGCGGCCCAATATCGTGCTGGTCGTGGCCGATGATATCAGCCTGCGCATCGGCGCCTATGGCGACCGGTTGGCCAGCACGCCCAATATCGACCGGCTGGCGCGCGAAGGGGTGCGGTTCGATCGCATGTATGCCACAGCCCCCGTCTGCGCGCCGTCGCGCTCTGCCCTGATCACCGGTCTGCACCAGCAGACGCTGGGCACCATGCATATGCGCACCACACCGGAGGACAAGGGCCGCATCCTGGGCGGTGCTTCCGACTTCCGTTATCAGGCCGTGCCACCGGAAGGGGTGAAGGCCTTTCCCGAATGGCTGCGCGCCGCCGGCTATTTCACCAGCAACAATGCCAAGACCGATTACCAGTTCGGGGAACCGTTCACGATCTGGGATGAAAGCGGCGACAAGGCAAGCTGGCGCCACCGGCCGGATGGCGTACCCTTCTTTCACATGCGCACCATCATGGTGACCCATGAATCCTATGGGGTGACCTGGTGGCACTGGCCGCGTTCGCTGGCCGATCTGGCAGCCCAGATCCGTAACGCGGCCACGCTAGGCCGCTATCCGCGCCTGACCGATCCGGCGCAGGTGACGGTGCCGCCCTGGCTGGTCGATGCGCCCGACACGCGCCGGCAACTGGCCCAGATGTATGACGAGGCGCACGCCGCCGATATCGAACTGGGCCGCACCTTGGATCAGTTGCGGGCCGACGGGGTGCTGGACAACAGCATCGTCATTTTCACCTCCGACAATGGCGAGGGTGTGCCGCGCGGCAAGCGCAGCCTGACGGAGACGGGTCTGCGCCTGCCCTTCATCGTGCGCTTCCCCGATGGACGGCTGGCCGGCACGGTGCGCGACGATCTGGCCAGCTTCGTCGATTTCGCCCCCACCTTCCTGGCCATGGCCGGGGCCCCCCGGCCAGACGGGCTGCCGGGGCGCGACCTGTTCGCCGACGCAGCACCTGACTATGTCTTCGCCGCCGCCGACCGGTTCGAGGATGTGACGACCCGGTCCAAGTCCGTGCGCGACGGCCGGTACACCTATATCCGCAACTACCGCACCGACCTGCCGCTGCTGTACCCGCACAAGGCGCGGGACATGCTGCCCGCCATGTGGGACCTGAAGGCGGCCCAGGCTGCCGGGCGCCTGACCCCGGTGCAGGCCCGCTATTTCCAGCCCATGCCGGCGGAGGAACTGTATGACCGGCAGACGGACCCCGACGAATTGACCAACCTGGCCGGCGATCCGGCCCAGGCGGACATTCTGGCCCGGTTGCGCCAGGCGCTGGACGATTTCAACGCCCGTGTCGGCGACCTGTCCGCCGTGCCGGAGGCGGAGATGGTGGCCCGCATGTGGCCGGGCGGCAGCCAGCCGGAAACGCCGGTTCCCACGGCCCGCGTCGCAGATGGCCACCTGTTTCTGGAGAATGCGCTGTCCGCGGCCTCCATCGGCTGGCGTCTGCCCACCGATCCGGCCGACCATTGGCGCCTCTACACCCACCCTATCCCGCTGGATCTGCTCAAGGGGGGCCTGAGCGCCCGCGCCGTGCGCTACGGCTACGCGGCCAGCGACAGACTGGAATGGAAAGCCCATGACTGAGCCCGTGAAGAAAAGCCGCCGCTGGCTGAAATTGTCAGCCGCCCTGCTGCTGCCGGCGCTGGCGGTCGGTGGCTGGTATGGCTGGCGGGTCTATACCAACATGATGGACAATGAACGCTATGTGGTCGGGCGGATGGATACGCGCCACGGTGCCTATGCCGATGCCCATATCGGCGCGTCGGCCCCTGCCGGCGTCACGCTGCCCGCCGCCGATCCCGCCAGCCTGACCCGCCCGCCCAACATCATCGTCATCATGGCTGACGATCTGGGCTGGTCGGACGTCTCGACCCTGGGTGCAGGCCGCGTGCCCACGCCCAATATCGACCGGATCGCGCAATGGGGGGTGGCCTTTGCCAATGGCTATGTCACCGCACCCATGTGCGCGCCCTCGCGCGCCGGCCTGCTGACCGGCCGGCACCAGCAGCGTTTCGGCTTCGAGTTCAACATTGCTGAGAACCGCGTGAAGACGGAGGAGAAGGCCGACCGTGAAAGCGACCCCGTGGGCCTGCCCGCCGGTCAGCCGATCCTGGCCGAACGGCTGCGTGACCGTGGTTATGCCACCGCCCTGGTCGGCAAATGGCACCAGGGGTTCGAACCGGCCCAGCATCCGCTGCGCCGTGGCTTCGACCGGTTCTACGGCTTCCTGCCCGGCACCATGAGCTACGCTCGCGCCGACGATCCCGGCATCCTATCCTTCCAGCCGTCGGGCGGCATCGGCGATCCCAAGCCGCCAGGGACACCCGTCATTTATGATGGGGAAAAGCAGGTGGATATCCAGAGCGGCTATTACCTGACCGAAGCCATCACCGACCGGGCCGTGTCCTTCATCGAGGCGAACCGCGACCGGCCATTCTATCTGCATGTCGCCCATCATGCCCCGCATCTGCCGTTCCAGGTGCCCAAGCGCTATGCGGAGCGGTTCCCCGGTGTCGAAAGCCCGGAGATGCGCATCTATTTCGGCATGATCGCCGCCATGGATGACAGTATCGGCACGATCCTGGACACGCTGGAACGCGATGGGCTGCGCCAGAACACGCTGATCCTGTTCACGTCCGACAATGGCTGTGCCGTGGGCAAGGGCGTTTGCGGATGTGACCCCATCGTCAATGCTGGCAAGTTCAGCATGATGGAAGGCGGCTTGCGCGTGCCCTTCCTGATGGGCTGGCCAGCGCACCTGCCGCCATCGGGCATCGTGGCCGAAAACGCCTCCACCCTGGATGTCGCGGCCACGGCGTTGGCGGCGGCAGGAATGACGGACCTGCCGGCGGAATTGGATGGGCGTGACCTGATGCGCCATATGGGCGATGCCAGCCGGCCTCTGTTCTGGCGCGCCGGCAAGGTGGCGGCTGTGCGGCGGGGCGACTGGAAGCTGCGGCGGGAAGGGGGCGATACGAAGCTGTTCGACCTGTCGGCCGATCCGGCGGAACGCAATGACCTGCGCGCCCAGCGGCCGGAGATGGCGGCCGACCTGACCCGCCTGCTGGATGAATGGGAGAAGGGGCTGGCCGAACCGCGCTGGACCCACCCGCAATTGCCGTGGCGCGTCTGCGGACGCTGGACCACGGGCACACAATAAGGAACGCAGTGATGCGCATCTTCACCTGGAAGCGGGCGGCGCTGGGCGTCGCTCTGGTCCCGGCACTGGCGGTGGGCTGGTTCCTGTCGCCCTTGTCGGAACCGGCCAACGACATGCCGCCCATGGCCAGCCGGCCAAAGAAGGCCGGGCAGCCCAACATCCTGTTCATCATGGCTGACGACCATGCCTATCAGGCCATCTCTGCCTATGGCGGCAATCTTAACCGCACGCCCAATATCGATCGGCTGGCAGCTGACGGCGTGGTCTTTGACCGGGCGCTGGTGCCCAATTCCATCTGCTCCCCCGCCCGTGCCGCCATTCTGACCGGCGTCATGAGCCATGTGAACGGGCAGTACAGCAATCTGGACAGGTTCGATGGCGAACAGCCGACCATGCCGAAGATGCTGCAGGCGGCGGGGTACGAGACCGCGCTGATCGGCAAATGGCATCTGGCGACCACGCCAACCGGCTTCGACCATTGGGAGGTTCTGACCGATACGGTGGGGCAGGGGCGTTACTTCCACGCCAATGTCCGCAGCGAGAAGGGCAAGGCGCAATGGCCGGGTTATGTCACCACAGATACGACGGACCGGGCTCTGTCCTGGCTGAAAGGAGAAAGGCAGGCGTCTGACCGACCCTTCCTGCTGATGGTGCACTACAAGGCACCGCACCGCACCTGGGATCCCGATATCACCGACTTGCCTGCCCATGGCAACGGCCCGATCCCCGAGCCGGACAGCCTGCGCCAAAGCCTGACGGATCGTGCCCCCGTGGTTGGCCGTGCCCAGATGGGTATCGGCCGAGACATGTCCGGGCGCGACCTGCATTTTCAGTATCCTGATGAACTGACCCCGGCGGAGCGGACGGCCTATGACCAGGCCTACGGGGCGGAGAACGCGGCCTATGCGGCGTCGAGGCCAAGCCCTGACCAGCGCCTGTCCTGGCGTTACCAGCGTTTCATGCGGGACTATCTGCGCACCGTGGACAGTGTCGACCGCAATGTCGGCCGTCTGCTGGATTACCTGCAACAGACGGGTCTGGCCGACAATACCCTGGTCATCTACACGTCCGACCAGGGAGCCTATCTGGGCGAATATGGCTGGTTCGACAAGCGCTGGATCATGGAACCCTCGGTTCGCACCCCGCTTCTGCTCCGCTGGCCCGGCGTTGCTGCCCCACAGCAGCGCGTAGCGGCGCTGGCTTCACAACTCGACATTCCGGCTACCATTCTGGATGCGGCGGGGGTGCCTGCCGCTCCCCGCATGCAGGGCCGCAGCCTGCGCCCGCTGTTGCAGCCCGGAGGGACGCCGTACTGGCGGAAAAGCGCCTATTACCATTACTATGAATGCCCCGGCGAACATAACGTCCCATGCCATCTGGGCGTCATCACCGACCGCTACAAGCTGGTGCATTATTACGCCCCGGATGTGGATCAGTGGGAATTGCTGGACCGTCAGCGTGACCCGGGCGAAACCCGGAACTTCTATGCCGATGCTGACTATGCTCCTGTCGTCGCGGAGATGCTTATCGAACTGGAACGGCTGCGCGAAGAATATGGCGACCGAGCGCCATTGGAACAGCGCGCCGGTGAAGCGATCTTGTCCTGGGTGACGCGGCAGGTGCGGGGTATCATGAACGCGCGCAATCCAGCGCCCGACGTTGATTGAGCATACTGATCACCCCCAGACCCGGGGCAAGATCGAGCGCTGGCATCAGCCTCTGAAGAACCGCATCCTGCTGGAAAATTACTACCTGCCCGGTGACCGGAGGTCAAAATCCAGGCTGTCGTCGACCATTACAACCACTGCCGATATCATGAAAGCATCGGCAACCTGACACCGGCCGATGTCTGTTACGGCTGCGGCACCGCCATCCTGGAACGGCGGGCCAAAATCAAGAAGAGAACCATCCAACAAAAGCGATTGTCCCACCAACGCCAGGCCGCTTAACATCAACCCGCAACGAGCCAGAACCTCCGTTCACAAAATCAGCCAACCGTCCCATTTGTTTCGACGACGGACAGCCCAAATAATATCGAAAATCGGCTGCGTCTGTGGCAATGGGCGGCGGTTGCCAGCTTGCGCGGGTGCGTCGGCCTCGGTATGGTCGCCTCTGGTCGGCAGTTCACCCAGGCGTCGCCGTTCCCTTCGGGGAAAGCTAAACCTGCCATTCAGTACCCGTTCTCCATCGACCGACACATCCCCCGTGCCAGGTCGGAAGCCGGCGACCACCGACATCCCCAAAAGGATCGGCACGACCCGAGAGGATCGTTGTCATGTCGATTGCTGTTCGCGGCCAACAGGCCGCCGCCGGCGGCTTGCCGGCCTTTGATATTCACCAGGAGATGCTGGCGCCGGGGCCGGTGCAATATGCCACCTATGGTCAGGGACCGGTGCTGCTGTCGCTGCACGGCGCCATGGGCGGCTTTGACCAGGGGCTGGTGCTGGCCCGCGTCACCGGGGCCGATGCCGGAATGCGGTTGGTTGCCCCGTCACGGCCCGGCTATCGCGGCACGCCCTTGTCGTCGGGCGCCACGCCGGAGGCGCAGGCTGACCTCTATGCGGCCCTGCTGGACCGGTTGCAGGTGGACCGCACCACTGTCATTGCCGTATCGGGTGGGGGCGCATCGGCCCTGGCCTTCGCGCTGCGTTATCCGCGGCGCTGCCGGGCCCTGATTCTGGTTTCCACCTGTGCGGTGCGCAACCCGATGCCCATTCCGCTGGGGTTCCGGGTGATGACGGGTCTGGCCCGGTGGCCGGGTTTCGTCCGCTTCATGCGGGACCGCGCCCTGCTTGATCCGGAAAAGCGGCTGGCCCGGTCCTTTCCGGATGCCGGCCAGCAGCAACAGTTGCTGTCCGATCCCGTTGCCTGGCCGCTTTACAATGACCTGCGGCGGGAGATGTTCACGGAGATGGCGGCGCGTCTGCCGGGCACGGCGAATGACATCCAGGCGACCCGCACGCGCGAATTCCCACTGGAACAGGTGCAGGTGCCGACCCTGGTCATCCATGGCACGCGCGACCCGCTGCTGGATTATGAGCGGCACGGGCTGCAACTGGCACAGCGCATCCCGGGCGCCCGCCTGCTGACGCTGGAGGAGGGCGGGCACGCGGCTCTGTTCAGCCATCGCCAGCAGGTGGCTGACGCCGTGCAACGGTTCCTGGCGGGGTTTTAGGCTTGGCGATGCCACCCTGGGACGCGACGGATGCGTCTCGGGGTGGTGCCTGCCTCACATACGCGGAAGAGGTGCTGTCACATCCCGATCATTTCAGACAGCATTTCTTGTATTTCTTGCCGCTGCCACAGGGACAGGGATCATTTCGGCCGACATTGCGGTTCGGGTTGATTACCGGTTCCTGCAAGGCATAGGGGAACGACGTATCGGAAATGCTGTTCCATGTCGGCAGCCCCCTCGTCGTGGCCGCTTCGTCACGTCGGCGTTCTTCGGAAAAGCAGTACCAACCATCAAATTCCGCAACGACATCCGTGATGATGCGGATATTTTCTTCGAGAAAGATGTCCAACGGATCGGTGTAGGCCTGAGCCCTTTGCAGTTCCTTTTGATAGGTTTTGACGTCGCCGATGTCAGGGGTGATCCGCTCATCATCACAAGCAGCCTGGATCAACGGCATCAACTCCGTCAGTCCCAGCCTGACGATGGCCATGGCCCAGCCATCCCAGCCGAAATCACCCGGCACGACATTCAGGGTCTCTGCCAGACCGGCGAGGTAGGTGGCGGTTTCCTGCCGGTCGATCTGTCCGGATGCGGTCAGGAAGGCCAAGGCTTGAAACACGCCGTTGCGGATGAATTCGTCCAGCGTGCCATCTTCGATCAGACTTTGCAGGGCGTGGACGTCGCCGTCGAAGGTGCTGATCAGCATATTGTGGAACGACTCGGTGACTGAGTCGCCCAGGCTTTCCTCCATCGCCTCGGCGTCGCGGGCCAACCGGCAGAGAAGGGGAAATGCCCGTTTCTCGCGCGCGCCCGCGGCGATGAACATGCAATAAAGCGCCGCCCGGCCTGTATGCTCAGAACGGTCGCGACCATCGGCATAGCGCTCGATCAGGTCCAGGATGGCAGGTGCTGCAAGGCTCCAGTTGGCGAGACACCAGACGATCGGCACCGCAGGCAGATCATAATCGGCCTCGGCGAAGCTATTGATCGCATCCTCAACACTCATGGCGTCGGGGCGAAGGGCGGGGAAAGGCAGGTCATTCATGGTCCATTCTTTCCATGCAGCACCGTTCCGGAAATGCACCGGGTTGATGTGGATGGCAAGCCGGAAGTGTCCCCTTCGTCGGCTATGATGCCGCCGGTTCCACCTTCCGCCCCATGGTCGGGCACAGCAAGGCTGCCAGCAGGCACAGCAATCCTGCCACGTAGAAGGCGGGCAGGTAGGTGGACAGCATCGTCCGCGACAGCCCGCCGCCAAAGGCCGCACAGGCGGCCCCCAGCTGGTGCCCGGCGAAGACCCAGCCGAAGACCAGATTGGCCTTCTCCGGTCCGAACCGCTCCGCGGTCAGCTTCACCGTGGGCGGCACGGTGGCCACCCAGTCCAGCCCATAGAATACGGCGAACAGCGACAAACCGTAAAAGGTGAAGTCCGAATAGGGCAGGTACAGCAGCGACAACCCGCGCAGGCCGTAATACCAGAACAGCAGCCAGCGATTATCGTACCGGTCGGACAGCCAGCCTGAGGCCACGGTGCCGATGAAATCGAAGATACCGATCATGGCCAGCATGCCCGCAGCCTTCACCGCTGGCATGCCGAAATCGACACAGAGCGGTACCAGATGGGTCTGGATCAGGCCGTTGGTGCTGGCCCCGCAGACAAAGAAGGTGGCGAACAGGACCCAGAACACCCGGCTTTTGGAGGCGACGCGCAGGGTATCAATGGCGGCAAAGGCGATGGAGCCGGCGGGCGGCGGCGGCGGTGGGGTGGGGGCGCCCGGTTCCTCCCCATAGGCACGCAGGCCGACATCGCCCGGCCGGTTCCGCATCAGCAGCAATATGCCCATCGCCGCCACCATCAGCATGCAGCAGATGACGGACAGGGCCACGCGCCAGCCCATGATATCGGCCAGCCAGGCCATCAGCGGAATGAATACCAGCTGCCCCGTGGCCGAGCTGGCCGTCAGCAAGCCGACCACCAGCCCGCGCCGATGCGTGAACCAGCGTGTGGCCACCGTGGCGCCCAGCACCAGGGCCGTCATGCCCGTACCCAGGCCGACCACCACACCCCAGAGCAGGATCAGTTCCCACAACTGGCTCATGCCCAGCGACAGGGCCATGCCGCCGGCAATGATGGACAGCGACGTCAGCGCCATGTTGCGCACGCCGAACCGGTTGATCAGGGCGGCGGCAAACGGCCCCATCAGCCCGAACAGCACAAGCCGGATGGCCAGGGCCGAGGAAATCTCCGACGCGGTCCAGCCGAATTCCTTCTGCAGATGCAGCATCAGAACACCCGGCGCGCCCACGGCACCGGCGGCCGTCAGGGACGTCAGGAAGGTCACGGCCACCACGACCCAGCCGTAATGGATGTCGCGGGCGGCCAGCCGGGTCGCCAGACGGTCGGAAAGGATCACTTGCACCCCCGGACCAGCCCGATTAAAGCTGGTATACATGATGGCAGTAATGATAAATAATTCATGACCTTCATCATGAATCTGGTCAAGCGCCGATTCCGGGCGTTTTTGCGGGAGGTGGGTTGTGCGGGTGTCGAAACAGAAAATGGCTGAACATAGGGAAGCCATTGTCCGCGCCGCGTCGCGCCTGTTTCGCCAGCGCGGCATCGACAAGGTCGGCGTGGCGGAAGTGACCCAGGCGGCCGGTCTCACCCATGGGGGCTTCTACGGCCATTTCGCGTCCAAGGAGGCGCTGGCCGCCGCCGCCTGCGAACACAGCTTCGGCAATGCCGTGGCGGGGGTACAGGCCGCACCCGACCTGGACAGCTATATCGATAATTATGCCACGGTTGACCATCGCGACCGCGAAGGTCCCTGCCCCATGGTGGGGTTGGGGGCGGAGGTGTCGCGCCTGGGCGGACCAGTGCAGGATGGGTTCAGCGACGGCGTGGCCCGCTATGTCGCGGCCATCCGCGCGCATCTGCCCGCCGACGACCCGACGGCGGAGGGCCGGGCGGCCGCCATCGTGTCGGTTCTGGTCGGCGGCATGTCCCTGGCCCGTGCGGTGGCGGGCACGGACCCGGCCCTGTCAGAACAGATTCTGCAAGGGGTCAAGCAGCAGGCAAAGGCGCTGGCCCGGGGATAAGCCCCAGGGCCAGCGCCCGGCCATCGTGATCAATGCGCCAGCAGCAGCGACAGCGTCGTCTGGTTCAGCATGGCGCGCGTCACGCCGCCCAGGATCAGTTCGCGCAGCCGCGAATGGCCATAGCCACCCATGACCAGCAGGTCGGCACCGACATCGGCGCAGGCTTCCTGAAGCTGCGTGGCGACGCTGCCAGCCCCCGTCAGCTTGTGACAGGTGGCCGGCACGCCGTGCCAGGCCAGATATTCCACCACGGCGCTCGCATCCTCTGCGTCCGTGCGGACGGTATCGACGCCCAGCACATGCACGGCTTCCGCCTTGGACAGGATCGGCATGGCCAGCGCGAGCGCCCGCGCACTCTGCGCCCGGCCGTTCCAGGCGACGGCCACCGTGCGGCCGATGGTGCTGGGCGGTGCTTCGGGGGCCACCAGCAGCGGCCGACCGCTTTCCAGCAGGGCGGCTTCCAGCCCCACCAGCACGGCCGTGCGATCTTCCGTTGCCACCGACGGGAAGACGGTGATGTCGGACAGGCGCGCCGCTGCGGCGATCACATCCTCGGTAACGCCCGACGCTTCGGCGAAGCTGCCGCTGACCTTGTCCAGGCCCGGCGGCCGGTCGCACAGGGCGCCGCCCACGGCGGCCAGGGCCGTTTCCAGATGCTGGCGCGACTGGGTGGCGCGGACCTGGTTTTCCTGTTCCAGCGTCTTCAGCAAATCCTGGATCAGGGCGCCCGAAAGGCCTTCCCCGATCATGGGCATGACGTCGCGCGGATCGGCGCGCAGGTAGAGTGCCGCGACATTGCCCTTGGCCGTTGCGGCCAGCGTCAGGGCTGTGGCCAGCGCCGCCTGGTCACGCGAGCCGCCGGTGACGAAGCAGGTGATCTTGCGGAATGCCATGATAATCCCCCCATCTAGGACGATGCCCGGACGGTTGCCGCCCGGAAACCAATCATGTCCGAACAATCGCACAAGTACCGCCCGCGGTCATTGACCTGGATCAGCCGCACAATTGCCCCCGCCAATGGCTGGGAAGCGGAACCATCCGTCCGGTCCGCCGACGGGGAGTGTCACCGTCGGGCACCAGCCAGATGGCTGCGCGCGATGGCGGCGGTTTCCTTGGCGTCCCCGCTGGCGGGGATCACTTCCCAGCGCATGTCGCCCAGGTCATAAGCAGCCTGTCGGCGCACAATGCCGGCCGTGGCGTCGGATGCGTCATTGCGTCGCCGGGCCACGCGGGCCAGGGCGACGGCCTGATCGGCGACCAGCCACAGGCCGGTGAAGGGCACACCCGCGGCGCGCGCCACTGCCTCCACCGCCTGGCGCTGGTCGGGTCTGGCGTAGACAGCGTCGCAGATGACCCCGTGATGGCTGTCCAGCACCAGCCCGGCCTGTCCCACCAGTTCCGCATAGGTGCGGGTCGAATGGTCGGGGCCATAGAAGCTGTCCGGCAGGGCGGTCGTTTCGTCCACGCCCGCCAGCCGTTTGCGCAGCGCATCGCTGCGCAGGATCACCGCACCGGGGGCCGGACCCAGGCGGGGGGCCAGCATGCGGGCCAGCGTCGTCTTGCCCGTGCCGGACAGGCCGCCGATGGCGATCAGGGCGGCCGGCGGCGGGTCCAGCAGGCGGTTGGCCAGATCCAGATAGGAGATGGCATCGGCCCGTAACGCCATTGCCTGCGCCGGGTCGGCCTGACCGGCGGCGGCCGATGCCGTCAGATGGGCGCGGATGCCGGCCCGCACCGACATGAACAGCGGCAGCAGCGACAGGCCGGCCAGATCGCCCGTGATGTCCAGATAGCGGTTGAACAGGATATTGGCATGTCCGCGCAGGCGGCGATGTTCCAGATCCATCAGCAGGAAGGCCAGATCGTAAAGCACATCGGTGACGGCGATACGGTCGCCGAATTCGACACAGTCGAAAGGCACGGGCCGGCCGTCGATCATGACGATGTTGCGCAGGTGCAGGTCACCATGGCAGTGGCGTATATAGCCGGCATCCCGCCGTCGGTCGATCAGGCTGCCGCCCTGGGCCAGCGCCGCCTCCGTTGCCGCTGCCAGCCTGTCCACGGCCGCCGCATCGAACAGCAGGCCATGGCGGCGCATTTCCTGGATATTGGTGCGGGCCAGGGCCGCCATCTCGTCCGCCCCCGGCGCGTGGGGCCTTGGTTCGGCCGTTTCATGGAATTCCGCGATGATGGCCGCCAGATCGCGCATGATCTCCGGCGTCAGGGTGCCTTGCTCCGCCATGCGGTCCAGCAGGGCCGATTGCGGAAAGCGGCGCATGACCACCAGATATTCCAGCACCGACGGGTCGGGTCCGCCATCGGCGGCCACGGGTGCGTCATCGACCAGCCGGACATGTCCGTCCCCATCATGCACCAGCCCGCCGACGCCCAGGTACAAGGTTGGCGCCGTCCGCCGGTTCAGCACCAGTTCCGCCTGACAGGCATCCAGGCGCTGCGACAGGGTGGCGTAGTCGAAGAAAGGATAGGTGACGGCCCGCTTCATTTTGTAGGCGCGGTCACCGGCCATGAAGACGCGGGCCGCGTGCGTGTCGATCCGGTCCACCGCGACATCGTCGGGCAGGCCATGCGTGCGGGCGGCCGACAGCAAGGCAATAGCCTGCGTCTGCCCGCCTTCACCCAACACCGTTCCGCTGTCCCTTGCCCTGCTGTGCATGCGCAACACCCCGGCCGCAACTGCATGATTAAGTGAATGACGTTACAAGTAATCTATCGACTGACCTGGCACCTGTCTTTATTCTAAGGCTTCGTTATGCGCCGCAATGCGGACTGATTATGTCCGTCATTACCCTTTCGGGCGTTGACTAGGTAACGGAGTTACATCACCCTGCGACGCTGCGCCGCAACAGAATGCGGCCAATCCCCTGACGATGGAAGCCCTCATGCCGCTGGATCCCGCCATGCCCCAAGCCGCCGCCCCGTCTGATCTGGAATTCCTGGCGACTACCACCGGCAAGGGACCGCTGCTGGCGACCAAACAGGCCTGTTACCCGGCACCCAAGGGGCTGGACCTGCTGGGGCTGACCAATGACCTGATGGGGCGGCTGGACCGCTACACGGCCGAAGCCGGGCAGGATCCTTTCACCAATCCCGTCATGCTGCTGGCCCTTGATATCTCCCGCCGCGTCTCGTCAGGTGAATTGCCGCCCGGCGCCCTGGAACAGTTGATCCAGTATCTGTCGGCCGAAGGGTTCCTGGCCCGTGCCGCCCGACTTTCCAATTATCTGGGCGAGGCGTCGCCCGAAGCCAATGCCAGCCGCATGGAAGAACTGCTGGACGTGCTGGCCGATGGCAGCGGGGGCGAACCGCTGGCCTTCGAGGCGTTCCAGAAGGCGGTGGAAAAAGAGATTTTCGGTATCGTTATTACCGCCCATCCGACCTTCAACCTGCCCGGCACGCTGATGTCGGGGCTGGCCTGTCTGGCCACCAGCCGCGACCAGCAGGGCAAGCCGCTGACGGCGGAAGGCCGCGAAGCGCTGATCCGGCAGATGGCCGCGGTTCAGCATGCGCCGGAGGAGATGTCGCTGGCGCGTGAACATGAGCTGTCGCTGGACGCCATCGCCAATATCCAGATCGCCATTCGCACGCTTTATCGCGCCGTGCTGCGCGTTGGCCGCCGGCATTATCCCGATCGCTGGACGGAACTGACCCCGCGCCTGCTGACGGTGGCCAGCTGGGTTGGCTATGACCTGGATGGACGGTCCGACATCCGCTGGTCCGACACGCTGCACAAGCGGCTGCTGGTGCAGCAGCGGCAACTGCGCTTCTATCTGTCCACCCTGCGCGACATCCGCGCCGGCGCACCCGTGCTGGAGGATCTGCGCCACACGCTGGCCCTGATCGAAAGCCGGCTGGCCCTGGCGCTGAACCAGGTGACGGACGAGATCGCGACCTTTGGCGGGTCGGAAGCGCAGGACATGGACCATCTGCGCCGCATCGCCAAGCGCATGCATGAAGGTCTGCCGCTGCGTCTGGTCGATGCTTCGGAAGCCATTGAATTCGTGGACCGTGCCATCCGCCTGTCCGCCGCGATTGAGGGCGAGAAGGCCCTGGCGACGGTGGAGGCCCTGGCCGTGCTGCGGGCCGAACTGTCGGCCTTCGGGCTGGGCATGGCCCATACCCATGTGCGCCTGAACAGCACCCAGGTCCATAATGCCATCCGCAAGGCCGTGGGCCTGGAGACGGCGGCCGACGATCCGCGCTATCGCCAATCCTATCTGGCGGCCCTGACCGACCTGCTGGACAAGGTGGAGCCCGTCGCCATCAATTTTGGCTCTGTCGTGGCCGAACGCACCAGCGCCAAGCGCCTGTTCATGGTCGTGGCGCAGATGCTGAAATATTCGGATTCGCGCACGCCCATCCGCTTCCTGATCGCGGAAAGCGAAAGCGCCTTCACGGTCCTGTCAGCACTTTATTTCGCCAAGCTGTTCGGGGTGGAGGAGAGGGTCGATATCAGCCCGCTGTTCGAAACCGAAAAGGCGCTGGAAACCGGCAGCCGCATCATCGAACAGCTGCTGGAGAACCCGCATTACCGCACCTATGTGCAAAAGCGCGGGCGCCTGTGCATCCAGACCGGCTATTCCGATGCCGGCCGCTATCTGGGTCAGACGCCGGCCAGCGCGTCGATCGAACGTCTGCGTCTGCGCGTGCTGCGCCTGTTCACGCGCCATGCGCTGGAAAATGTGCAGCTGGTGATCTTCGACACGCATGGGGAAAGCATCGGCCGCGGTGGTCATCCGGGCGGCCTGCACAACCGTCTGGCCTATGTCAGCCCGCCGGCGACGCTGGCCTTTGCCGCCAAGCACAATATCGACCTGAAGCAGGAGGTCAGCTTCCAGGGTGGCGACGGCTACACTTATTTCGTGACGCCGGCATCGGCGCTGGCCGTGGTGACCCGCATCCTGGAATATATGATCGGCACGGCCAAGCCCGACCTGGATCATGACGTGTTCTATGCCAAGGGCGACTATATCCGGGAGTTCTTCACCACGGTGAAGACCTTCCAGGTCGGGCTGGTGGAAGACCCGAACTATGGCGAGCTGCTGGCGGCGTTCGGCACCAACCTGCTGTTCCCCAGCGGCAGCCGCGCCATCAAGCGTCAGCATGATGCCGCCCCCGATCCGGCGGCCCAGGTCATGGCCGGGCAGTTCCGCGCCATCCCGCACAATGCCATCCTGTTGCAGCTGGGCCTGCCGGCCAATGTGCTGTCCGGCGTGGGGGAGGCGATCGACCGCGACCCCGAACAGTTCCGCATGCTTTATGCCAAGTCCCCGCGTTTCCGCGAGCTGATGGGCATCGTCACCTATGGGGCCGCGGTGTCCTGTCCGGATGCGCTGAAGGCCTATGTCGACACGCTGGACCCCGGCCACTGGCTGGCCCGCGCCGCGCGGGAGGAAAACCCGCAAGTTGCCGACGACATGCGCCGCATCGCCGCCGTGCTGGAAGAGACGCCGACCCAGGCCCGCCTGATCCGCATCTTCCGCAAGCTGTTCCGCGATTACGGCGTGCTGCGTCAGAACCTGCAGCGCGCGGGTGCGGCCCCGGCGCCCAATCCGGACCTGGAACGCCATCTGGCCCTGCTGCATGCCATCCGCCTGTCGCTGACGCACCAGATCTATCGTCTGGCCGTGCATATTCCGGAATTTTCCAGCCAGCATTCCATCACCAACCAGCGGCTGGTGACGCGTCTGTTGCACCTGGATGTGCCCTGGGCCCTGGAACAGCTGGCCCGCATCTTCCCGGCCCGCACAGAGGCGACGCTGGACAATGGCTTTGGTGAGGTCGCGACCTATGTCAGCGATGAAAGCCAGGATTACAGCCAGGAAAACCAGAACATCTTCCGGCCTATTGCCTCCCTTTACGAATTGATCCGCCGCACCGGCAATGCGCTGACGCAGCGGATCGGGTTCTTCGGGTAAGGGGAGACATGTGAAGTGGACCCCGGCTGGCGGGTGGCTGGCCGGGGGCTTCTCTGTGGTGGCCGGAGTTCAGGTCCTTACCGGCTCTCCGAACAGCAGGCCCAGCACCAGGACGGCACCAATCGCATAGAGCGCGATGACCGACAGCCAGATGGCGCCGGGCCAGTGTGGGTGGACGGCCAGATAGAGGCCGGAGAAACCGAGCGGGGCCAGGATCGAGGCCAAGCTGACCACCGAGGCCAGCACGCCCTGGAATTGCCCCTGATCCTGATCATTTACAAGCCGGGTGGCCAGCGATTGCAGCGCGGGTGTGCCAATGCCACCCAACGCGAAGATCGGCATGATGGCAAAGACCATCCAGCCGTGCTGGCTGAACGCCATGACCGTCAGCGCAATGCAGACGCCGGCCACACCGGCCAGGATGGCCGATCTCTCACCCAGCAGGCGCACGGCTGGTCCGGGCAGGAAGGCCTGGGCCAATGTCTGGCACACGCCAAAGGCGGCCAGCGACAGGCCGATCCACATTCCGTTCCAGTGAAAGGCATCCCCCGCCCACAGTGCCCAGCAGACCCCATAGGCCTCCCCCGTGGCGCTGAAGATGAAAAATACCGACAGGACTGGCAGCAGATGTGTCATGGACAGGACGCGGTGCAGGGGCCGCAGGGGGTTCAGGTCGGCAAGGTTGATCGGGCTGCGGCTGGCTGTCCGCGATTCCGGCAGGGCAAGCAGCGCCAGCACCAGATTGACGCCGTTCAGCAGGGCGGCGGCCAGGAACGGCAGCCGCAGCCAATGATCCCCCAGCGCGCCGCCCAGGACGGGGCCGATGATAAAACCGGCACCGAACATGGCGTTCAGCAGGCCGAAGCGGCGGGCGCGGCTCTCTGCGGGTGAAATATCGGTGATGTAGGCTGTCGCCACCGACATGTTGGCGCTGGTCAGGCCGGCGATGGCGCGCCCGGCCAACAGCATCCAGAGATTGGTGGCGAAGGTCAGGAACAGGTAATTGGCGGCGGCACCCGCCAGCGACAGCAGCAGCACCGGTCGGCGGCCGATCCGGTCGCTGAGCGCGCCGAGCAGCGGGGCGAAGATGAACTGCATGACCGCATAAAGCGCGATCATGACGCCCATGAAGGGAGTGACGTCGGAGGCGTGCGTCACGTCCTGAAGCAGGGCGGGAAGGATGGGAAAGATCAGCCCGATGCCGACAGCATCCAGGATGATGGCGATGAAAATGGTGAACAAGGGCTTGTTCATGATGCGATGCTCCGGTCAACGCACAGCACAAAGTCCCCCGCAGGGGGCCGATGGCCTGCGATTGAGCCTGACCCCAGGGGTCAGGATTGGTTCTGGGGAGCGCTGGCCGGGCCCTGCACAGGATGGCAGGACCGGCGTATGCTTGACCGCCTGGACGTCAATTCGTCCACCTGTTTACTCCGCCTGTTGGCGGATCAAGGGAAGCGGTCGCTTTTCGCGACGCGCCAACCCTACGCCTGACATCCGGAGGCGGCAAGACCCATCATGAAAGCCGTCAGAAAGTGGATGCGGCCCTCGAATGCGCACAAACACAAAAAGCGCCGCCAGGATGCCCCGGCGGCGCTTTTCGTCATGCCTTGCGGCCAAGCTGCTTACTTCAGGCCGAAGCTCTGGAAGCGCTTGTTGAACTTGGCGATCTGGCCGCCGGTATCCAGCAGCTTCTGCACGCCCGTCCACGCCGGGTGGGACTTCGGGTCGATGTCCAGACGCAGCGTGTCGCCGGCCTTGCCCATGGTGGTGCGGGTCTTGAAAGAGGTACCGTCGGTCATGACAACGGTGATCTCGTGGTAGGCGGGGTGGATATCAGGCTTCATGGTCGGCAGTCCCTAAATCGAAGCCGCGCTTATATACAAAGCACGGAGTGAAGGCAACCCCGTCCGGCCCTGCGACAACGCAAGGCTGGGCTGATGCAGGATCGGCGCGGCAGCGAAGTCACCGGGGGCGTTGTTGTTGCCCTGACGCGGCCATGCGGGTACCACGGGATGGCTTTGATTTCCACCCGCATTCTTAGCAGCGGAGCGTTTTCCTTGGTATTTCGTGACAGCACTGCCGACCGCACCGCTTCTGAGGGGCGCCAGCGCCGCGATCTGAAGCCGCTGCGCATGCTTTGGCCGTTTCTGCGGCCTTATCGGCTGCAAATGGCCGGCGCCACCCTGGCGCTGATTGTGGCGGCGGGCACCGTCCTGGGCCTGGGGCAGGGCCTGCGCGCCCTGGTGGATCGTGGATTCGCGGCTGGCAATGCCGACCTGCTGAATCAGGCGCTGCTGGTGCTGCTGGTCGTCATCCTGCTGCTGGGCCTGTCCACCTTCGGCCGATTCTATCTGGTCTCCTGGATCGGGGAGCGGGTGGTGGGCGATATCAGGCGCAAGGTGTTTGACCATCTGGTCACGCTGTCACCCGCCTTTTTCGAGACCAACAAGACGGGCGAGATCCTGTCGCGCCTGACCACCGACACGACCCTGCTGCAACAGGTGATCGGCACCAGCGTCTCCATCGCGCTGCGCAATGCGCTGATGCTGACGGGCGGGCTGGTCCTGCTGGTGCTGACCAGTCCGAAGCTGACGGGACTGGTGTTGCTGGTGGTGCCACTGGTCGTGGCCCCCATCGTCATTTTCGGGCGCAAGGTCCGCAGCTATTCCCGCGCCAGCCAGGATGCCGTCGCCGGCATCGGTACCCGCGTGGACGAGGTGCTGGGCGGCATCCGCACCGTCCAGGCCTTTGGCCGCGAGCCCCTGGAGCGCGGCCGCTTCGCCGACAATGTGGAAGAAGCCGTCCGCGTCGCCCGGCGCCGCATCCGGGCGCGGGCCTGGCTGACCATGATGGTGATCATGCTGGTCTTCGGGGCCATCGGCACCGTGCTGTGGATCGGCGGGCATGATGTCATTGCCGGCCGCATCAGCGGCGGGCAGCTATCGGCCTTCATCTTCTATGCCGTCATGGTGGCGGGCGGCGTCGGCGCCCTGTCAGAGGTGGCCAGCGACCTGTCGCAGGCGGCCGGTGCCACGGAGCGGCTGTTCGGCCTGCTGTCCGTCGTGTCCGACATCCGCCCGCCAGCCCACCCCATCCCCCTGCCGTCCCCCACGAAGGGGGAGGTGCGGTTCGAGGATGTGCGTTTCAACTACCCCTCCCGCCCCAATGACAGCGCCCTGTCGGGCCTGTCCCTGACCGTGCGGCCGGGGGAGCGGGTGGCCCTGGTTGGGCCGTCAGGGGCCGGCAAGACCACGATCTTCCAGCTGCTGCTGCGCTTCTATGATCCGCAGGAAGGGGCTGTGCGCCTGGATGGGGTGGACATCGCCCAGGCCGATCCGGCCGACCTGCGCGCCCGTATCGGCATCGTGCAGCAGGACAGCGTCATCTTCTCCGCCAGCGCCATGGAGAATATCCGCTATGGCCGGCCCGACGCCACGGAGGCCGAGGTGCGGGCCGCCGCATCGGCCGCGCATGCGCTGGACTTCATCGAAGCCATGCCGGAAGGATTCGATACCTTCCTGGGCGAAAAGGGCGTGCGCCTGTCGGGTGGACAGCGTCAGCGCATCGCCATTGCCCGCGCCATCCTGCGCGACGCGCCCGTGCTGCTGCTGGACGAGGCGACATCGGCCCTGGATGCCGAAAGTGAACGGGTGGTGCAGGCGGCACTGGAAACGCTGATGAAGGGCCGTACCACCCTGATCATCGCCCACCGTCTGGCCACCGTGGTCAATGCCGACCGCATCATTGTGCTGGATGGCGGCAAGGTGGTGGAAGAGGGCACGCATGAGGAACTGCTGGCCCGCGGCGGGCTTTACGCCCGGCTGGCGGCGCTGCAGTTCGCGTGAAGGGGCTTTACGCCCCCGCAATGGCCGCGTTGAACGCCTTCACGGCCGCCGCCGGGCCGTCGGGATGGTTCCAGACCCCGCTGCTGACGGCCAGGAAATCCGCCCCCGCCTTGACCAGCACGGGGCAGTTCTCCACCGTGATGCCGCCGATGGCCACGCAGGGCACCTCCATCATCTCCTGCCACCAGGACAGGATTTCCGGTTCGGCCCGGGCGATGGGGTCCTTGGTTGCCGTGTCGAAGAAGGCGCCGAAAGCGACATAGTCGGCGCCATCCTCCCCGGCGACCATGGCCAGATGTCGGCTGTCATGGCAGGTGACGCCGACAATGGCGTCGCGGCCCATGATCTTGCGCGCCTGGGCATAGGGCGTGTCCTCCTGCCCGACATGCACCCCGTCACAGCCACCGGCCGCCGCCAGATCGGGCCGGTCGTTCAGGATGAAGGCCACCTCCCGGCTTTGCACCACGGGGCGCAGCGCGTCGATGGCGCGGCGGATGACATCATCGCCCACATCCTTCAGCCGCAACTGCACGCAAGCCACATCGCCCGCATCCAGGGCCGAGGCCAGCAGGGCGGGGAAGGTGGCCAGATCGATCTTGGGCGGGGTGATGAGGTAGAGGCGGCAGTCGGACATGATGGTTCCGGAACAGGATCGAGAATGAAAAAGGGCCCGGCGGGATGAACCACGCCGGGCCCCTTATTGGGCACTATATAGCAAGGGTCAAGGGCATTGACCCTTGCTATCCGCGCCGACCGGCGCGGCGCCCGCGCGTGCGGGCGTAAAGCCAAACCGCCGGACGGCGGCGCCCGGCGTTTGAGGGAACAAGCGTAACCCGCTTATTCCTTGCCCTGATAGATGCGGACCAGCTTGTCCAGCAGGGCCAGCGCGTCTTCGCGGCTACGCTGGAACGCGTTGCGGCCGATGATGGAGCCGTTGCCGCCGCCGTCGCGGATGGCGCGGGCATCCTCATACACCGCATCCTCGCCCTTGGCCGCGCCGCCGGAGAAGACGACGATGCGGCGGCCGTTGAAGCAAGCCTGGGTGATGTGCTTCACGCGCTCGGCCAGCGTCTCGCGCGGGACGTTGTTCTTTTCATAGACCTTGCGGGCCTCGTCCTGCTCCAGATCGGCCGTGGGCAGCTTCACCTTGATGATGTGGGCGCCCAGCAGGGCCGCCATGTGGGCGGCATAGGCGTCGACATCCAGGGCCAGTTCGCCCTTCTTGGAGATGTCGCCACCGCGCGGATAGGACCAGATGACCGTGGCGATGCCCTTGGACTTGGCTTCGCGCGACAGTTCGCGGATTTCTTCCATCTGGCCGAACTGGGCGTCGGAGCCGGGATAGATGGTGAAGCCGATGGCCGAAGCGCCGATGCGCAGCGCGTCATCGACACTGGCCGTCACGGCCTGATCGGCGCCTTCCTTGAAGCGCGACAGGCTGTTGGCGCTGTTCATCTTCAAGATCAGCGGGATGGAGCCGGCGAAGGTGGAGGCACCGGCTTCCAGCGGGCCCAGCGGGGCGGCATAGGCCGACAGCCCGGCATCGATGGCCAGCTGGTAGTGATAGTGCGGGTCATAGGCCGCCGGGTTCATGGCGAAGCTGCGGGCCGGACCATGCTCGAAACCCTGGTCGACGGGCAGGATCACCAGCTTGCCGGTGCCGCCCAGGCGGCCTTCCATCAGGATGCGGGCGAGATTGGCCTTGGTGCCGGGATTGTCGCTCTCATACCAGGAAAGGATTTCCTTCACGCGGCGGGTAAGCTTCATGTTCGTTTTCCTGCCAGGTTTATGGGCCCAGGATCGGGGCCGTGTCGGGTGCCGGTTTGATATCGCAGGAAAGGGGGGCAATGCAACGCGACACCCCGTTCCTGTAGTGTTTGTAATGCCGTTACATATGTGTAAAATCAATATGTTGGCTGAGGTATTGCCGTAAGGGGGCATCACGGTTGCGCCGCCAGCACGGCTTGACAACGTTTACCGGCGGATTGTGCAGCCGGCTCCCGTGCGCATCGGCCAGCGACGACAGCCGTTCGACCAGTCCCGCCGGTGTCTGCGGTCCCGCGTCGAACACGATGTCGGTGACGCCGGCGCGCAGCGCCGCCATCACCTGTCCCGGCAGGTCGGCACAATCCAGCAGGGCCAGGAACGGCCCGGTCGCGGCCTTGTTCCAGGCCCGCAGCAGCCCCGCCCACCAGCCGGCCCCGGCCAATCCCGCAATACCGTGGTCGGACAGCAGCCGCACGGGCCGCCCCCCCGCCAGGTCCAGCACCAAGCATCCGGCCGCATAGCCATCCACGCGCACGGCGGGCACGGCGGACCAGTCGGGCTGACATGCGATGGGCATCGTCGGGGGCTCTCACGGCGGACATTGTCTGCGACTGATCTTGCCCCCCGGACGGGCATGTGGCAAGGCGGACGCCGCCCCGGCGGCTTTTTCTTCGCATCTGCAGCAAAACCGATTAACCAATCCTTTGTCGCGGACGGTTGGGGGCGTAGCATGGTTGCTGCGCCCCTGGTCGGGTCGGGTGTGATTGCCGCCGCGCATGTCGCGGGGGCTGTCGGTATATGCGGGGGGGGGGATGCCCCTTCCGTCCGGCAAAAACCCTGGCGCGGGAGACGGCATGATCCGCATCCAACTGGGCTGTCAGCTCACTTACGATTTCCCCCAACAGACGGCCATGATCGTCATGTTGAATGTGCATTATTCGCGCGTGGCGCAGCTTGAAACGCCCGACCACCTGATCACCAGTCCGCCGGTGCCGATCCAGGGCTATCGCGACAGTTTCGGCAACTGGTGCTGCCGGCTGGTGGCGCCAGCGGGCCGCATGGTTCTGGGCACCAACAGCATCATCCACGATGATGGCTTGCCAGACCCGGTGGAGCCGGATGCCATGCAGCATGAAGTGCAGGACCTGCCGGCCGATACGCTGCTGTTCCTGCTGCCCAGCCGGTATTGTGAAACCGACAACCTGTCGGCGGAGGCGTGGCGGTTGTTTGCCCATGCACCCATGGGCTGGGGGCGGGTGCAGGCCATCTGCGATTTCGTCCATGGCCATATCAAGTTCGGCTATGAACATTCACGGCCCACGCGGACCGCCAGCGAGGTCTATGCCGAGCGGCGGGGCGTGTGCCGTGACTATGCGCATCTGGCCGTGGCCTTCTGCCGGGCCATGAACATCCCGGCCCGGTACTGCACTGGCTATATCAGCGATATCGGGGAGCCGCCGCCCTATGCCGAAATGGATTTCGCGGCCTGGATGGAAGTCTATCTGGGTGGGCGCTGGCATGTGTTCGACCCGCGCAACAACAAACGCCGTGTGGGGCGCATCCTGATCGCCACGGGGCGCGACGCGGCCGATGTGCCACTGACCCACACGTTCGGGCCCAACACGCTGGCGGGGTTCAAGGTGACCACGGTGTTGATCGACGGATAGAAAGCCGCCGGCCCCAAAAATTTCACACCTGCTGTCGGCGCGGCCGGGTCACCATCGTCCTTGGCGTATAGTTCCAACCAAGGGAGGCTGTGATGGCTTACGTCGATGGCTATGTCGTGCCCGTGCCGAAGGACCGGCTGGCCGATTACAAGGAACTGGCAACGGTGGCGTCGCAGGTCTGGAAGGACCATGGCGCGCTGTCCTATGTGGAATGCGTCGCCGATGATGTGTCCTGGGGCAAGCAGACATCCTTCCCCCGGTCGGTGGAGTTGAAGGAGGATGAGGTGGTGATCCTGGCCTGGATCATCTTCCCGTCCAAGGAAGCGCGTGATGCCATCAATGCCAAGGCCATGTCCGACCCGCGCCTGAAATGCGATCCGGACAATACGCCGTTTGATGCCACGCGCATGTTCTGGGGCGGGTTCACCCCCCTGGTGGAGGCTTGACGCCGGGCGCGGCGTGATGCCGCTGCCTTGACCTTTGTCATCACCCCGTCATCGCCCATCGCCTAGTCTCTGGGATGGTGCATGAGGGAGGTTACGATGCATGGCGGTCACGCCCACCTGGGCAACGAGGATGCGCGGGTGCTGATGGCGGAGGTTTCGGCCCTGCGCACCCTGGTGCTGGCTGATGGCGAGGCGCTGCTGCGCGACTGGACCGGCACCACCGACGCGTCGCCCGGCATCACCAACCTTTCCCATTATCTGGCTGTGCGCCGCCATGACCTGCGGGCGCTGCAACGGCGGCTGATGGCGCTGGGCCTGTCATCGCTGGGGCGTCTGGAAAGCCGCGTACTGCCCAATCTGGATGCGGTGCTGGTGGCGCTGGCGGCCCTGTCGGGTGTCAAGGCGCCGGTGGCCGCACCCGATGCGGCCTGCTTTTTCGCCGGGGAGGGGCGGCTGGCCCAAGCCTCGGATGCGCTGATGGGGGCGGCCCCGCCGCGACGCCGGTGCCGCATCATGGTGACCCTGCCCAGCGAGGCGGCGGACGAACCCGACATGATCGCTGATCTGGCGCGGCGCGGCATGGATATCGCCCGCATCAACTGTGCCCATGACGATGCGGATGCCTGGCGGTCGATGGCGGAGCATATCCACCGTGCGGCCGCCCTGACCGGGCGTGATCTGTCCATCCTGATGGATATTGCCGGACCGAAGATCCGCACCCAGGCCGTCAAGGCCAAGGGCGGGCGTGACCGGCTGCGCGCGGGCGACCTGTTCCGTCTGCAGGCGGAAGGCAAGCCGCATGTAGACGAGGATATACAGGTCGCCGCAACCGCGTCGCTGCCGCAGGTCGTGCATCGTCTGCGGGTGGGTGATCGTCTGCGCTATGATGACGGCACGCTGGAAGGTGTGGTGGAAGCGGCGGGGGAGGGCAATGCCCTGATCCGGGTGACCCGTGCCAAGGGCGGGGTGGTGAAGCTGAAGCCCGAAAAGGGGCTGAACCTGCCCGATACGGCCCTGGGCCTGTCGCCGCTGACGGCCAAGGATGAGAATGACCTGGCCTGTGTCATCGAATGCGCTGACATGATCGGCTATTCCTTCGTCTCGGAACCCAACGACATCGACCTGCTGGAAGCAGCACTGGGGCGGAATGCGCCGCGGCCCCGGCCGCTGGGCCTGGTTGCCAAGATCGAACGGCCGGAAGCGGTCAGCAATCTGCCCGCCCTGATGGCGCGGGCGGCGGCGGGCGGGCGGCCCTTTGGCGTCATGATCGCCCGCGGTGATCTGGCGGCGGAAATCGGGTTCGAACGCGTGGCCGAAATGCAGGAGGAGATCCTGTGGCTGTGTGAGGCCGCGGGTGTGCCTGTCATCTGGGCCACGCAGGTGCTGGAAGGGCTGGTGAAGGAAGGCATCCCGTCGCGGGGAGAAATGACGGATGCCGCCATGGCCGCCCGTGCGGAATGCGTCATGCTGAACAAGGGGCCGGCCGTGGGTGCCGCCGTGGACGTTCTGGACCGGCTGCTGGCCCGCATGGACGGCCACATTGTGAAGAAGACACCGACCCTGCGCGCCCTGAAATCCTGGTAACCGGCTCCTCTTCTCCGCCATGCGGACACCGGGCCCCAGCCATGGGGAGGGGCCTGTGCGTTGCAGCGAATCTCTATGCTAATTAATGCACTACCCGGTACTGCCGGGCGGGGTAGCATTGGATAGTCGGGATGCGCAGCGTGGACAGCGGGGACATGGGTCCTGAACAGACGGCCGGCGGTCATGTCGCCACGGGCAGCGGTCAGCCGCCGGTGAATGGATTCGCCTGGTTTGTGCTGGTCATGGGCTTTCTGACCATGTTCGGGCCGATGGCCATCGACATGTATTTGCCGGCCATGCCGACCATTGCCCATGATCTGGGGGGCAATCAGGCACAGGTGCAGATGACCCTGTCCATGTTCCTGATCGGCTATGGCGGTGGACAGCTGCTGTGGGGGCCGCTGGGCGATCGGTTCGGGCGCAAGCCACCGGTTTTCTTCGGCATCGCCCTGTTCATCGCCGGCAGCGTGGGCTGTGCCACCGCCGACAGCATCTGGACGCTGAGCGCCTGGCGCGTGCTGCATGGGATCGGCGCGTGTGCCGCCCCCGTCATCGCGCGCGCCATGGTGCGCGACCAGTTCGACCGCGACCGTGGCGCGTCGGTCATGTCGCTGATGATGCTGGTCATGGGCGTGGCGCCGATGCTGGCACCGCTGGCCGGCGGGCAGATCCTGGACCATCTGGGCTGGCGCGGCATCTTCTGGTGCCTGTGCGGGTTCGGCGTGCTGGCGGCCCTGGCCCTCACCACGGTGCGGGAAACGCGGGGCCACGCGGTCTCCGCCGCGGCCGGGCAGGGGGGCAATATCCTGGCCAACTACCTGCTGCTGCTGCTGGACCGCCGCTTCATGACCTATGCGCTGCCCAGCAGCTGCGTGTCGGGCGGCCTGTTCGCCTATATCTCCGGCACGCCCTTCATCTATATCCAGCATTTCGGCGTTCCGGCGGAACAATTCGGCCTGTGGTTCGGCTTCAATGTCGTGGCCATGATGGCGGGCAGCATCATCAACAGCCGTATGGTCCTGCGCCATGGCGTGGACCGCATGATCGGCTGGGGCATCGCCGCCACCGCGGCGATCGGGGCGGCTCTGCTGCTGAGCGGCGGCGTGCTGGGCATCGGCGGGATTTTCGGCGTGGCGGTGCCGCTGTTCTTCTTCCTGGGCGCCATGGGACTGGTGGGGGCCAACGGCATGGCCGGCGCCCTGGCCGCCTTTCCGCATCTGGCGGGCACGGCCTCTTCCCTGTCCGGCGCCCTGCAGCTTTGCACCGGGGCGGCGGCCGGGACCATCGTCGGCGCCCTGTCGGAAGGCGGATCACCCCTGCCCATGTGCGCGGTTCTGTGCGGCTGTGCGGTGTCCGGCCTGCTGCTGCGCTGGGTGCTGCAGCGCTGAACCGGCCATTGGCAGCGCCGGTCAATTGTGCAATCTCCTGCGGGACGGTTGCTGTGCCGGGGATCGCGTGGGAATGATCGGGTGATGGACGATCTGCTGGAAGGTACGGTGAAGCCGCCCGCCCGCGTGCGGGTGCTGCTGCCGTTGCCGTTGCCGGAACCCTATGATTACAAGGTGCCGGGCGACATGGTGCTGCCGCCCGGTTCCTATGTGGAGGTGCCGCTGGGTCCGCGGCGCCTGTTCGGCATCGTCTGGGGCGAAGGTGACGCCGCCACGGGTGTGGAGGAGCGCAAGCTGCGCGCCGTGCTGCGCCATATCGACCTGCCGCCCATGCCGGAAGTGGGGCGGCGTTTCATCGAATGGGTGGCCGCCTATACCATGGCCCCGGTCGGGGCCGTGATGCGCATGGCCGTGTCGGTGTCGGCCGCGCTGGAGGACCCCCGTGCGCTCACCGCCTATACCCGCGCCGATGGCGACCTGCCCGACGACCTGCGCCTGACCCCGGCGCGCCGGCGGGTGCTGGAGATCCTGTCCGACGGGCCGCCGCGTCTGGCTGCCGATGTGGCGGCGGAAGCCGGGTGTGGCCCCGGCGTGGTGCGCGGGCTGGCGGAGGCGGGCGCCCTGGTTACCGTACCCATGCTGGCCTTGCCGCGCTTTCCCCGGCCCGATCCCGACGCCAATTCCAAGGCGCTGTCGCCGGCCCAGCAGATGGCGGCCGATGATCTGTCGGCCAAGGTGACGGCGGGCGGGTACAATGTCACGCTGCTGGACGGCGTCACCGGGTCCGGCAAGACAGAGGTCTATTTCGAAGCCGTGGCCGCCGCCCTGCGCGCCGGCAAGCAGGCGCTGGTCCTGCTGCCGGAAATCGCCCTGTCTGCACAATGGCTGGACCGGTTCGCGGCGCGGTTCGGCGTGCGCCCGGCGGAATGGCATTCCGACATGGCCCCACCCATCCGCCGCCACACCTGGCGCGCCGTGGCAAAGGGGGAGGCCCGTGTGGTGGTGGGCGCCCGCTCGGCCCTGTTCCTGCCCTTCCCCGACCTGGGCCTGATCATCGTGGACGAGGAGCACGAGGCCGCGTTCAAGCAGGAGGACGGGGTCATCTATCATGCCCGCGACATGGCCGTGGCCCGCGCCCATCTGGCCCGTATCCCCATCATCCTGGCCAGCGCCACCCCGTCGCTGGAAACCCTGGTGAATGCGGAAACGGGCCGCTATGCCCGCATCGACCTGCCGTCCCGCCATGGCGGGGCGACCATGCCCGATGTCACCCTGATCGACCTGCGCCGCAAGGATCAGGCCCCGCCCGCCCGGCAATGGCTGTCACCCGTGCTGCGCGAGGCTTTGGCCCAGACCATGCTGGCGGGTGAACAGGGCATGTTGTTCCTGAACCGCCGGGGCTATGCGCCACTGACCCTGTGCCGGGGCTGCGGCCACCGGCTGCAATGCCCCCATTGCACGGCCTGGCTGGTGGAACACCGGCTGTCGCGGCGCCTGCAATGCCATCATTGCGGCTTTCAATCGAAAGCCCCGGAAGCCTGCCCCAAATGCGGGGAGGAGGGCAGCTTCGTGGCCTGTGGCCCTGGTGTGGAGCGGGTGGCGGAGGAGGTGGCGATCCTGTTCCCCGATGCCCGCGTTGCCATGATGACATCCGACACGCTGGCCGGACCGCGCGCCATGCAGAATGTCATCGAACAGGTGAAGGACGGGGCCATCGACCTGCTGATCGGCACACAGGTCATGGCCAAGGGCCATCATTTCCCGCTGTTGACCCTGGTTGGCGTGATCGATGCCGATCTGGGCCTGTCCGGCGGCGACCTGCGTGCGGCCGAACGCACCTTTCAGCTTCTGCATCAGGTGGCGGGCCGCGCGGGGCGTGAACAGCGGCCGGGCCGTGTGATGCTGCAGACCCATATGCCCGAACATCCCGTCATGCAGGCACTGGCCGCCCATGACCGTGACAGTTTCCTGGCCGTGGAAAGTGAACAGCGCCGGCAGTTGGAAATGCCGCCATACGGCCGGCTGGCTGCCCTGATCGTGTCGGGGGAGGACGAGGCGGAGGTGGATGCCGCCGCCGCCGCGCTCGGCCGCGCTGCCCCGCGGGAGCGGGAGGAACTGACCATCCTGGGCCCGGCGCCGGCGCCGCTGGCCGTGCTGCGCGGGCGCTTCCGCCGCCGGCTGCTGCTGAAGGGGCCGAAGAATGTGGCCTTGCAGCCGGTTCTGCAGGATTGGCTGCTGCGGGTACAGGTGCCGGCGTCCGTACGGGTGCAGGTGGATATCGATCCTTACAGTTTCCTGTGACCTCTCAGCCCCTTGTCCACGTAGTCTCGCCCGGTGCCGGCTCGGTTGTGAAGCACACCGGGCGACGCTGCGATTCTGGTGTATTCTCCGGCACCTGCGTGTGACTTCCATCCAACTGTGTGCGGGTTGTTTTGGCAGCATCCAGTATTCACCCCTGCGAATCTTCCATCGCTTTACGGCGCCGATAACGCTCGATTAGCCTTTTGCAGATTGGGGCGTGGGGACGCCCCGAAAGGCAAAATGGGGAGCGGTGGGGCATGGGGATGAACGGGGTGTGGGGCCGGGTTGCCGGGTTGGTTTTGTCGATGATGCTGACGGGCAGCGCCCTGGCGGAAAAGGTACCAGAACTGCCGGTGGCGGCCTTCGCACACAGGCCCTATATGGCCGATCTCTCCCTATCCTTCGACGGCTCCCATGTCGCCTATCTGGCGCCACATAATGGACGCATGCATCTGGTCGTGCGAAAGCTGCGGCCGGGCCCGGAGGACAAGCCGGCGATCATCGCGCCCACCGATGCGGAGATCACCGGTTTCGACTGGATCAGCAATGAGCGGCTGCTGGTCTATGTATTCATGACCGACCGTAAGCCGGTTGGCGATGGCGGCAGCATGCCGTTGCGTTTCTTTCGCACCATCTCCGTGTCCCGGGACATGAAGGAGATGAAGATCCTGTTTGAACGGCCACCCGCCAAGATCAGCAATTATTACTTCCTGGCGGCCCCGATCCTGCAGTTCGTCGATGATGAAAATGTGCTGATGGCCGTGCCGCTGGACGAGGATCCGGAACCCGGTGTGGTCAAGATGAATGTCATCACCGGTAAATTCACGCGTGTGCGCAAGGCCTTGCCCAATGTCTATGAGTATCTTCCCGACCCGTCGGGAAAGATCCGCGTGGCTATGTCCTATAATGACAAGACCCAGACGAACCGTTTTCTGCGCCTGAACAGCGAAGGCTATTTCGAGCTGATGCACAAATCCAACATGGCCGACGACAAGGAGGATTTCAGCGTCTACGGCTTTGATCCCGAGGGCAAGTGGCTCTATGTCGGGGTGCGTCCGGAGGGGAACCGCAACGCTATTTACCGCTACGACATGACGACCGACAAGCTGGAAGAGAAGGTCGCGGACCATCCGAATTATGATATCGGCGCCATCACACGGCGCGGCGCGGTCGTGGGTTTCGCCTGGATGGACGATCTGCCCAACCGTCGCTGGCTGGACCCGGAGAAGCAGAGACTGCAGGAAACGCTGGATAAGGCCGTCCCTGACAGCCGTGAGGTCATCGTCGACACGGCCGACGACCTTAATCTGATCCTGGTCGCCAGCTATGCCGACAATGCCCCGGTGACCTACCGGCTGTTTGATCGCAAGAAGAAAAGCCTGGAGATGTTTGGCGACACCTTCCCGGATATCCCGCAGGACTATGTTGCCCAGCAGAAGCCTGTCACCTACAAGGCCCGTGACGGGCTTGATATCCCGGCCTACCTGACCCTGCCGGTGGGGGTGGAGCCCAGGAACCTGCCCTTCATCGTGCTGCCGCATGGCGGGCCACATAGCCGCGACGCGGCCGTGTTCGATGTGTTGCCACAATTCCTGGCCAATCGGGGCTATGCGGTGCTGCAACCGAATTTCCGGGGCTCCACCGGCTATGGGGCCGTCTACTCCGCCGCCGGCAGCCGGCAATGGGGCGGGCTGATGCAGGATGACGTCACCGACGGCGTGCAATGGGCCATATCGCAGGGCATCGCCGATCCCAAGCGCATGTGCATCGTGGGCTGGTCCTATGGCGGTTATGCCGCGCTGGAAGGGGCGGTGAAGACGCCCGACCTGTTCAAATGCGTCATCGCCACGGCCCCCGTTGCCAATCTGGAACGGCTGTATGATGATCTGAAATATAGCGGCGGCAAGAACTACAATCGCAACATGTTCTTCGGCGACGACCGGTCCTCGCTGAACGCCATCTCGCCCTATCACAATGCCGACAAGATCCAGGCCCCCGTGCTGCTGATCCATGGTGATCTGGATTATCAGGCCCCGGCGGCCCACAGCCGCGACATGGAAAAGGCGCTGAAACGGGCCGGCAAGTCGGTGGAGTATATCGAGATCAAGGGCATGGACCACTCACCCATGGTGACGGAGCAGATGGTAACGGTCCTGTCCGCCTGGGATCGGTTCCTGAAGGCGCATATCGGATCACGATAGGCGTGTTACAGCCATAAACAGGGGGAACGGGATGATGGGGTTTGGGGGAAACGTGCCGCGGCTGGTCGGCCTGCTATTGTGCGCGGCCTTTACGGGGGGAGCCCCGGCCGTGCTGGCCGACCCCGCACCCCTTCTGCCGGTCGAATATTTCGCGCATCGGCCCGTGATGGCGGATGTCGACCTGTCGCCCGACGGCAGTCATGTCGCCTTTCTGGCGCCGGTCAATGGCCACCAGCATCTGGTGGTGCGCAAACTGCCCATCACCCAAGGGGAGAAACCGGCCATCATCGGGCCGTCCGATGCGGAAATTGTCGGGTTCGACTGGATCAGCAATGAACGCCTGCTGGTGCGCATCCTGACGACGGAGAAGATGAACACCACCGACGGGCGGCTTCCCCTGCGCTTTACCCGCACGGTGTCCGTTTCCCGTGATTTGCAGGAAGTGAAGGTGCTTTTGCAGCGGCCGCCGGACAATGGCTATATCCTGCAGCACACCCCCATCCTGCAATTCATCGACGATGAAAATGTGCTGGCGGCCTTCCCGACGGAAAACGGGCCCTGGCCCGGTGTTATCAAACTGAACGTGCTGACGGGCAGCTACTCCCGCGTGCGCCGGCCGGTGCGCAACGTCATGTCCTATATTCCCGATCCGACCGGGGAAATCCGCATCGCGGAAACCTATGACGACCGCAAACTGGAAAGCCGCTATCTGCGCCGCGTGGCCGGGGGCGATTTCGAAGTGATGATGAAGAACAAGGTCCTGGAGGATGACGGGGCCTTCGCCATCCTGGGCTTTGATGCGTCCGGCCAGAATCTTTTCGTCGCGTCCCGGCACGAGGGCGACCTGTCGGCCATCTACAAATATGATCTGGCCAATGACCAGATGGGAGAGAAGGTGGCCAGCGACCCGCATTTCGATGTGGACGGCGCCATCGTGCAGCGCGGCGCCGTCGTCGCCTTTGCCTGGATGGACGACCTGCCGCGTCGCCAATGGCTGGACCCCGCTGTCCAACGGGTGCAGGACGCGCTGGACAAGGCGCTGCCGGACAGCCGGGAAATCGTCATCGATACGGCTGCCGGCGGCAATCTGGTGCTGGTTGCCAGTTTCTCGACATCGGCGCCCACGACCTATCGCCTGTTCGATCGGCGAACGAAGGAATTCGCCCTGTTCGGCGACACCTATCCCGGTATCGCCCAGGATATGATCAGCCCGCGCAAGCCCGTCACCTACAAGGCGACCGATGGCACGGACATACCGGGCTATCTGGTTCTGCCGGTGGGGGTGGAGGGCCGGAACCTGCCCTTCATCATCATGCCGCATGGTGGCCCGTTCAGCCGCGATGATGGCACCTTTGACGTGATGGCCCAGTTCCTGGCCAATCGCGGCTATGGCGTGCTGCAGCCCAATTTCCGGGGCTCCACCGGCTATGGCGCCGCCTTCAACGAAGCGGGGGAGCATCAGTGGGGCGGGTTGATGCAGGATGATGTGACCGATGCCGCGAACTGGGCCGTGGCCCAGGGCTATGCCGACCCCCGGCGCATGTGCATCCTGGGCTGGTCCTATGGCGGCTACGCGGCGCTGATGGCGGCCGTGAAGACACCCGACCTGTTCAAATGCGCCGTCGCCACGGCGCCTGTCGCCAATCTGGAGCGGCTATATGACGAGGTGAAAATCTCCGGCTTCGGCAATCTGACGCGCGGGCTGCATTTCGGCAGCGATTCCGATGCGTTGAAGCCGATCTCCCCCTATCATCAGGCCGACAAGATCAAGGTGCCGGTCCTGCTGGTCCATGGCGATCTGGATTATCAGGCGTCCGTCGGCCATAGCCGCGACATGCGCCGCGCCCTGGAACGGGCCGGCAAGCCGGTGGAATATGTGGAGATCAAGGGAATGGACCATTCCCCCCTGGTCACCGAACAGATGAAGAAGGTGCTGGAGGCTTGGGAGAAATTCCTGAAGGCGAATATCGGCCCGGGCGCATCCTGACGGTCAGGACAGCAGACGGCGCACGACCTCGTTCTCTGTTGTGGTGGGATGGCCGTCGTCGCTGAAACAGGCGGCAGTTTGAACAGAGCCGGGGGACAGGCGGTGATAGACGGCCCCCGTGCTGCCGGGTCCGCCAGCCGAATGGCCCGTGACATCGAACGCCCGGCCCGGTGCCGTGCCCATCCGCCCCACCATCAGGCCCAGCCCGTATCCAGGCGCCAGCCAAGGGCGACCGGAAATGGGGCCACCCAGGTCATGACGGGCGGTCATCGTCGTCCGCGCCGACGGTGACAGGAGATCGCCGGTCAATAGCCGGTGCAGGGCCAGGGCCGCTTCCGACACCGGCCCGATGATGGTGCCGTGATAAACCCAGCCAGGGTCATAGCCATGGCCGCCCGCAAAGACGGTGCCATCCATGTCCGCCACGGTTACGGCCAGCCGCGCGGACGGCAGCCCCAACGGGCGCAGCACCAGATGGGCCAGCAGCTCGGCCAATGGCTGGTCGCAGAGCCGTTCAAGAGCCCGCCGGACCAGCAGATAGCCGACATTGGAATAGGCCCAGCCCGCGCCCGGTGCGAACAAGGGCCGGTCGGGCGGCACGCGGCTCAGCAGCGCGGCGTCATCCCAAGGCGCCGTTCCCGCCGCAACGGCCGCGTGATAGTCGGGCAGCCCGCCATAATCGCCGAGGCCTGACTTGTGCCCCAGCAATTGCCGCCAGCTATACGGCCAGCCGGGCACGGGCTGGTCCAGATCCAGCCGGCC
Organism: Niveispirillum sp. FG148; assembly: GCF_057809655.1. Taxonomy (NCBI): domain Bacteria; kingdom Pseudomonadati; phylum Pseudomonadota; class Alphaproteobacteria; order Rhodospirillales; family Azospirillaceae; genus Niveispirillum; species Niveispirillum sp. FG148. The sequence goes on along the minus strand of NZ_JBMDKJ010000010.1, from coordinate 34,756 downwards.
TTGGTCGCACAGACGCAAGGCAGCCGCTGCGATCAGCGGCTTGGTGACACTCCACCAGGGGACGACCGCCTGCGACGCTTGCGCCATCAGGCAACCATTGCCGTCGACCGCGGCCGTGAGGAGGGTTGCCATGACGGTGTCACCCGTGGGGCAGGGCTGCCGTCAGCGGCACCAGTTGGAAGCCCTTGGCCTCCAGCGTCGGCAGCCATTGGGCCAGGGCGGCCGTTGTCACGTCATGCGGGTGGCCGATGGCGATGGCCAGGCCCTTGCGCCGCGCGATTTCCTCCACCTTGGCCAGGGAGGCGGCCACGGCCTTGGGCGTCATCTCATGGTCCAGGAACACGTCGCGCGCCAGGATCGGCACCTTGTAATGGGCGGACAGGGGCCCGGCCTTGGTGTCGGCCGTGGTGCGGCTGTCCAGGAACATCAGGCCCCGGCCGGCCAGTTCCGCCATGACCACGGCCATGCCGTGCTGATCGGCGGTGAAGCGGCTGCCCATATGGTTGTTGATGCCGACAAAGCCCTGGAAGGCGGACAGGTTGGCGGCCAGACGCTGGCGCAGGACCGCCTCGTCCATCCTGGTGGTCAGGGCGCCGGGGCCAGGGTCCTCCTTGCCCGTCGGTTCCATGGGCATATGGACCAGCAATTCGTGTCCGCCCGCCCGTGCCCGCTCCGTCAGGTGCGGCAGGTCGCGGGCATAGGGCAGCCAGGCAAAGGTCAGGGGACCGGGCAGCGTCATGGTCTTTTCGGTACGCGCGCGGTCGACGCCCATATCATCAATGACAATGATGATGCGCGGCCGTCCGTCCGCCGCCGGGGCCGGCAGAGCGAAATGCTTCCAGGCGGGCGTGCCGGCCGGCACCTCCGTCACGGGGGGCAGCGGGCGGGGTGGGGGCAGCATCGCCGTTTGCGTGGGCTTGGGCGCTGCGGTTGGGGCCTGTTGTGCCGGCGCTGTCGGCTGCTGGGCAGGTGGTGCATCCGGCACGGCGGGTGCGGGGCCGGGCAGGGTGGGCAGGTCGGCCTGTTCGGCCGCGTCCTCGTCCGTTGCGTCCTCCGGCTCGTCCGGGGCGTCGGCGTCGGCGGCTTCCTCCGTCGGGGTCAGGGCGGGCCCGGCGGGGACCGGGTGATAGCGTTCCTGGCCCAGCAGCGCCGTCAGGCCGCCGGCCACCAGTACCAGGGCGATGAAGCCAAGCGCGATGCGCCCGCCCAGGTTCAACCGGCCCAGCCACATCAGGGCCAGGCGCCGCGTCCGCACCAGCCCGTCGCGCCCCCGCTTGGCCCGGCTGCCCCCCACGGTGACGCGGGGGCGCTTCGGCTTCGGGCTGCCGGCGGGACGGGGGCGGTTGGTGCCGGGGGGCCGGGTGGGGGCGGGCATGGAAAAGGCAACCTCGGCGGGAAGGGATGGACAAGCTTAGTGCTACAAAGCGGGTACGGCGCGCAATGCCCCAGCCGCAATGCCGCCCGCCGGACAGGACAGGGCTGCACGGACTGGAAATCAGGACGGTCAGTCTGTAGGCTTCGCGGTCCAAGGCCCAGGGGGCCGTTGCTGGAATATGGCCATGCTGCTGTTCATCGACAATTACGACAGTTTCACCTGGAATCTGGTGCATTATCTGGGCGAATTGGGCGCTGACATGGCCGTGTGGCGTAATGATGCCCTGAGCGTGGAAGAGGCGCTGGCGTTGAAGCCGGAAGCCATCGTCCTGTCGCCCGGTCCCTGCGACCCGGACAAGGCCGGCATCTGCCTGCCCATCATCCATGCCGCGGCCGAACATAAGATCCCGCTGATGGGTGTGTGCCTTGGGCATCAGGCCATCGGTCAGGCCTTTGGCGGCCGGGTCATCCGCGCGCCGGAACCCATGCATGGCAAGCTGTCGGACGTGTATCATGATGGCAAGGGTCTGATGGCGGGCCTGCCCAGCCCGTTCAAGGCCACGCGTTACCATTCCCTGATCGTGGAGAAGGAAACGCTGCCGGATTGCCTGGAATCCACGGCCTGGCTGCCTGACGGCATGATCATGTCGCTGTCACACAAGACGCTGCCCATCCATGGCGTGCAGTTCCATCCGGAAAGCATCGCGTCCGAACATGGGCACAAGATCTTCGACAATTTCCTGACCCTGGCCGGCGTGACGCGCGGGCCGCGGCTGCGCGTAGCGTGAGGCGGCGATGTCGGGAAATATGGGGGATTTCAAGACGCTGCTGGCCAAGGTTGCCACCGGCGCCAGTCTGAGTGAGGAGGAGGCGGAACACGCCTTCTCCATCATCATGGCGGGCAATGCCACGCCGTCGCAGATGGGCGGGTTCCTGATGGCGCTGCGCGTGCGCGGCGAAACGGTGGCGGAGATCACAGGCGCCGCCCGCGCCATGCGGGCCAAGGCCATCCGGATCGACGCGCCCGACGGCATCATCGACACCTGCGGTACCGGTGGCGACGGGGCCCATACCTACAACATCTCCACGGCCGTGGCCTTTGTCATTGCCGGCTGCGGTGTGCCGGTGGCCAAGCATGGCAATCGCGCCATCTCCTCCAAATCGGGGGCGGGGGATGTGCTGTCGGCGCTGGGCGTCAATCTGGATGCCGATTTCACCCTGGTGAAGCGGGCGCTGTTCGACGCCCATATCGGCTTCCTGCTGGCGACCCGCCATCACACGGCCATGCGCAATGTCGGGCCGACGCGGGTCGAACTGGGCACGCGCACCATCTTCAATCTGATGGGCCCGCTGTCCAATCCGGCTGGTGCCAAGCGGCAGTTGATGGGCGTGTTCGACGCCAGATGGGTCGAACCGCTGGCCCATGTGCTGCGCAACCTGGGCTCCACCCGCGCCTGGGTGGTCAGCGGCGCGGACGGTCTGGACGAGATCACGACCACCGGCCCCACGCATGTGGCCGAGTTGCGCGATGGTCAGGTCCGCACCTTCACCATCACGCCCGATGATGCCGGCCTGCCGCGCGCCACGCTGGCCGAGCTGCGCGGTGGCATGCCGGAGGAGAATGCCGAGGCGTTGCGCGCCGTGCTGGCGGGGGCCGAAGGCGCCTACCGCGACATCGTCCTGCTGAACGCGGCGGCCGCCCTGGTCGTGGCCGACGCCGTGCCCGACCTGAAGGCGGGGGTGGCGAAGGCCGCCGATTGTATCGCATCCGGACAAGCGACCCTGGCGCTCGACCGGCTGGTTTCCATCACCAACACGCCGTTGACGCTATGACCAACCAACAGACACCCGACGTCCTGGCCCGTATCTGCGCCGACAAGGCCGACCATGTGGCCCGCGCCAGGGCCGCCCGGCCCCTGTCCATGGTGGAAGCACTGGCCCGGGAGCAGCCGGCCCCGCGCGGCTTTGCCAAGGCGCTGGAGAACACCGTGGCGCAGGGGCGCTGGGCCCTGATTGCAGAGATCAAGAAGGCCAGCCCCTCCAAGGGCCTGATCCGGGCTGATTTCGACCCGCCGACCCTGGCGCGGGCGTACAGCGACGCGGGCGCCACCTGCCTGTCGGTGCTGACCGATGTCCCCTATTTCCAGGGGGATGACGCCTTTCTGCAGGCGGCGCGTTCCGCCGTGGACCTGCCGGCGCTGCGCAAGGATTTCATGATCGATCCCTATCAGATCGTGGAAAGCCGGGCGCTGGGTGCCGACTGCATCCTGCTGATCATGGCCTGCCTGGACGATGTCCTGGCCCGCGACCTCTATGACGCCACCGTGGATCTCGGCATGGATGTGCTGGTGGAGGTGCATGACGAGGCGGAGATGGAACGGGCGCTGAAGCTGCCCGGCGGTCTGCTGGGCGTGAATAACCGCAACCTGAAGACCCTTGCCATCGATCTGGCCACGACGGAGCGCCTGGCCGCCATGGTCCCGGCGGGCCGGCATCTGGTGGCGGAAAGCGGCATCCACAGCCCGGCCGACCTGACCCGGCTGGCGGCAGCCGGGGCGCGGCGCTTCCTGATCGGGGAAAGCCTGATGGCCAAGCCCGATGTGGCGGCCGCCACCCGTGCCTTGCTGTCCACACCCATGGTGGCAGCAGCATGAGCAACCCCCTGACCCATTTCGACGAGGCGGGCAACGCCGCCATGGTCGATGTCTCCGCCAAGGAGGAGACGGTCCGCGTCGCCATCGCCCGCGGCCATGTCACCATGCGGCCGGAGACATTGGCCTTGATCCGCGATGGGGGAGTGGAAAAGGGCGATGTGCTGGGCGTGGCCCGGCTGGCCGGGATCATGGCGGCGAAGAAGACGCCCGACCTGATCCCGCTCTGCCATCCGCTGATGCTGTCCAAGGTTGCGGTCGATTTCCAGCTGGATGCCCGCGCCAACCGGGTGGAGATTGAGGCCACGGTCAAGCTGAAGGGCCGCACGGGTGTGGAGATGGAGGCGCTGACCGCCGTCACGGTGGCCGCACTGACCATCTATGACATGTGCAAGGCTGCGGATAAGGGCATGATCATCGGCGGCGTGCATCTGGTCTATAAGGAAGGTGGCAAGAGCGGCACCTTTTCCGTGCTGCCGGAGTAAGGGCCGCACAGGATCGGGAGAAAATCGGGGGTGTCGCCGCCTTGCCCCGTTGCCGTCCGTGATATATGCCCCAATATGTCGACGTCCTGCGACTGACGGAGCATCCGCGTGATCCCCCTTTCCGAGGCCCGTGCCCGCATCCTGGCCAAGATCGCCCCGTTGCCGGCCGAACAGGTGCCGATCACCCAGGGGCTGGGCCGGGTGCTGGCCGCCGATGTGGTGGCGCGCGTCACCCATCCGCCTGTCGCTGTATCCGCCATGGATGGCTGGGCCGTACGCACGGCGGATATCGCCTCCTTCCCCGTCACGCTGACCCGCATCGGGGAAGCGCCGGCCGGTTGCCCCTTCATGGGCGCGGTGGGGCCGGGGCAGGCCGTGCGCATCTTCACCGGTGGCGCCCTGCCCGATGGGGCCGACACCGTGGTGGTGCAGGAGGATGCGGACGATCATGGCGCCACCGTTACATGCAAGGATGGCGGTGGCCCCGGCCGCTGGGTCCGACCGGCGGGGCAGGATTTTGCCACGGGTGATGTCGGGGTGCCGGCGGGGCGCAAGCTGACCGTGCGCGACATCGCGCTGGCCGCGTCGATGAATGTGCCCTGGCTGAAGGTGCGACGCCGCCCGCGTGTCTCCATCCTGGCTACCGGCGACGAGGTGGTGATGCCCGGCGATATGCTGGCGCCCGGCCAGATCGTCAGTTCCAATTCGCTGGCCCTGTCCGCCCTGGTCCGGCAACTGGGTGGGGAGGCGGTGGATCTGGGGATTGCCGGCGACAGCACCGACAGCTTGTCCGCCCTGATCGCCGCTGCGTCGGGCACCGACCTGCTGGTCACCATCGGCGGCGCGTCGGTGGGGGAACATGATCTGGTGCGCTCCGCCCTGGGTGCGGCCGGGCTGGAGCTGGATTTCTGGAAGATCGCCATGCGGCCGGGCAAGCCGCTGATGTTCGGCCGCATGGGCGGCGTGCCCGTCATCGGTCTGCCGGGCAATCCGGTTTCCGCCCTGGTCTGCGCCTGGCTGTTCCTGCGCCCGCTGCTGCTGGGCCTGCAGGGGCTGCCCACGGATGACGCGGTGCGCGACGCCGTGCTGGCTCGCGATATGGGCCCCAATGACGGACGGGCCGACTTCATCCGCGCCAGACTGGCGGTGGACGGGCAGGGCAGGGAAGTGGCCGAGCCATTTCCCAAACAGGACAGCGGAATGTTGAGCCGGCTGGCCTGGGCCGACTGCCTGATCCTGCGCGCGCCGCACGCCCCGGCCGTGAAGGCCGGGGAGATGGTGCGGATCATGCCGCTGGACGCGCTTTGACGCGGTGATCCGCCCGGCTTCGGCTTTTTTCCTCCCGGTCTGGCGCAACACGGCCTGCAACCATGCAGGGAGTATCCTTTCCGAAGCTTCACCAGATTCTCGCAGAAAAACACGAACCAAACTGGAACATTGATTGACGTTCCGGGATTGTTCTATATTCTGACAGTGAATATGCCGATGGCTGGACGCCCGAATATCGGGCGGTCGCGACCGGACCAGGCTGAGGGGATGCCATGCTGACGCGCAAGCAACAGGAACTGCTGTTCTTCATCAATGACCGGCTGAATGAGGGGGGCGTGTCGCCTTCGTTCGATGAGATGAAGGATGCGCTGGGCCTGAAGTCGAAGTCGGGCATCCATCGTCTGATCACCGGACTGGAGGAGCGGGGGTTCATCCGTCGCCTGCCGCACCGCGCCCGCGCGCTGGAAGTGCTGCGCCTGCCGGAGAAGCCGTTGGCCAAGACAAAGCCCGTGCCGGCCGCTGCCGCCCCGGCCCCTGTGGCGGAGGTGTCGCCGCGCTTCAAGCCCAATGTCATCAAGGGGGATTTCCGCGGCGCCCTGCCGGGTCGGCAGGCCAGCAACGATGCCGAAGCGGTGGCCCTGCCGCTCTATGGCCGCATCGCCGCCGGTTTGCCGATCGAAGCGATGCGCGATAATTCCGTCACCATCGATATCCCGGCCAGCATGGTGGGGGCTGGTGACCATTACGCGCTGGAAGTCGCCGGTGACAGCATGGTGGAAGCCGGCATTCTGGACGGCGACACGGTGATCATCCAGCGCTGCGACACGGCGGAGAATGGCACCATCGTCGTCGCCCTGGTCGATGGGCAGGAAGTGACGCTGAAGCGGCTGCGTCGGAAGGGCAATTCCATCGCCCTGGAACCGGCCAACCCGAATTACGAAACCCGGGTCTTCGGCTCTGACCGCGTCAATGTGCAGGGCCGGCTGATCGGGCTGATCCGGCGTTACTGATCCCGTTGGTTGTGGCGGCCCGTCCCCACGGAAGGAGGCGCCGCCGCAATCCCGTCACCGACGTGCCGTGCTTTCGCCCGGTGCCGCGCGCAGGGTCCTGGTCATCCAAGCCTGTTGATGGTGACCCCGATCATGTCCGCCGTTCCACCGCGCATTCTGCTTTTGCTGCTGCTGCTGCCGCTGCTGTTGGCCGCCTGCGCCGGTCCCTGTGGTCGCATCGACAGGGAATTGCGGCAATTGAATGCCGACACCATCCGCAACCCCGCCATCGCCGCCGACGGGCGTTATCTGTCGCAGTTCCAGGAGCTGGCGGCGCAGTCGGTCGAACATGGCTGCCTGGCGGACGACCGGTAGGGGACGTGTCCAGGGGGCTCAGCCCCTTCCTTCCATCAGGTCGCGGATGCGCGACAAATGCTGGCAGGCGCGGCCCACCCCCAGCAGCAGCACGCCCAGCAGCAGGCCGACCAGGGCGGGGCCATAGGTGTCCGGCGTGGGGGCGACCAGCATGAAGGCGCTGACCACCAGGGCGGCGGTGCCGACGCCGTAAAGGACCAGGGCGCTGATGCTGCGGCGCGGGTTCATCTCAATCCTCCACGGCGCAGGCGGCGGGCGTCCGGGCGACGGCATTTTCGCCGAACACTTCTTCAAACGCGGCCTGCATGGCCATGTCCACCTCCGGCATCGTGACGATATGGCCCAGGGCCGCCAGCGAGGTGACGCCATGTTCGCGGATGCCGCAGGGCACGATTCCCCCGAAATGGCTCAGGTCCGGCTCCACATTCAAGGAGACACCGTGGAAGCTGACACCGCGACGCACGCGCACGCCGATGGCGGCGATCTTGTTCTCTGTGCCCGGCTGGCCGAAGGGACCCATATCGACCCAGACGCCGACGCGGCCGCAGCGGCGTTCGCCCTTTACGGCGAACTGGGCCAGGGTGCGGATCAGCCATTCCTCCAGCCGCCAGACGAAATCATGCAGGTCGCCGCCGCGCGCCTGTACATCCAGCATGACATAGCCGATGCGCTGCCCCGGCCCATGATAGGTATATTGGCCACCGCGCCCCGCCTGGAACACGGGGAACTGCATGGGGGCCAGCAGGTCCGTCTCCCGCGCCGACGTGCCGGCGGTGTAGAGCGGGGGATGTTCCAGCAGCCAGACGGTTTCCGGCGCCGTGCCGGCCCGCACCTCGGCCACGCGCGCTTCCATGAAGGCAAGGGCTTCCGGGTATTCGACTAGGCTATCGCTGATCCGCCACAGGGCCATGATGGGCAACTTCCGAAGCTTGGGGGGAGCTTTGGCTGCCTATTTAGGGCAAAAACGCCCGCTTACCAATGGGCATGCGACCGGGGGACAGTTGCCCCATGCGCGCATGACCATTGATCCGCCGGCCGCGATGCGCCACATTCGGCAACGTCGTTGCTATCTGGCCTTTGATTATGAACGAAACGAACCGCGTCTATCTCTATGACACCACGCTGCGCGACGGGGCGCAGACCTCCGGCGTTGATTTCACCGTGGCGGACAAGATCGCCATCGCGCAGGAGCTGGACGCGCTGGGCATTGATTATGTCGAAGGCGGCTGGCCCGGGGCCAACCCGACGGACGACGCCTTCTTCGCCGATCCGCCGCATCTGCACCGCGCCACCTTCACGGCCTTTGGCATGACCCGCCGGCCGGGCCGCAGCGCGTCGAACGATCCTGGCCTGTCGGCCCTGCTGGACAGCCCGGCCGATGCGGTGTGCATCGTTGGCAAGACCTGGGATTTCCATGTCGATGTCGCGCTGTCGATTCCGCGGGAGGAAAATCTCTCCCTGATCGCCGACAGCATCCGGGAAATCGCGGCGCGTGGGCGTGAGCCCTTGTTCGACGCTGAACATTTCTTCGATGGGTTCAAGGCCAATCCCGATTATGCCCTGTCCTGCGTGAAGGCGGCGTATGAGGCGGGGGCCCGCTGGATCGTGCTGTGCGACACCAATGGCGGCACCCTGCCGGACGAGGTGGAACGCATCGTCGGGGAAGTGACCAAGCACATCCCCGGCGGTCGCATCGGCATCCACACCCATAATGACACGGAAAACGCCGTGTCCAATTCCCTGGCCGCCGTGCGCGCCGGGGCCCGCATGGTTCAGGGCACGCTGAACGGGCTGGGGGAGCGCTGCGGCAATGCCAATCTCCTGTCCCTGATCCCGACCCTGTCGGTGAAGATGGGGTTCGAGACGGGGGTGGATGCCGATGGCATGGCCCGTCTGGTCCATATCAGCCGCATGCTGGACGAGCGGTTGAACCGCACGCCCAACCGCCACGCGGCCTATGTCGGTGAAAGCGCCTTTGCCCATAAGGGCGGGCTGCATGTCTCCGCCGTGGAGAAGGATCCCAGCAGCTACGAGCATGTCGATCCGTCGCTGGTCGGCAACCGCCGGCATGTTCTGGTCTCCGATCAGGCCGGCCGGTCCAACATCCTGGCCCGCCTGCGCGAGGTGGGGGTGGCCGTCGACCCCAGGGATGAGCGGGTCGGCCATCTGGTTGATCTGGTCAAGCGCCGGGAGTTCGAGGGCTATGCCTTCGATGGGGCCGAAGCCAGCTTCGAGCTGCTGGCCCGCCGTGCCCTGGGGGAGGTGCCGGACTATTTCCGCCTGGCCGCCTTCCGCGTGCTGGATGAACGCCGCTGGAACGCCAAGAACGAGCTGGTGACCCTGTCGGAGGCCACCACGAAGGTGGAGGTGCCGGGCCCCAACGGTCCGGAATCGGTGATGACGGTGGCAGAGGGCAATGGCCCCGTGAACGCCCTGGATCAGGCGCTGCGCAAGGCTCTGATCCCCGTCTATCCGGCGCTGGAGGGCATGCGGCTGGTCGATTACAAGGTACGCATCCTGAATGCCCAGGATGGAACCAAGGCCGTGACCCGCGTCATGATCGAAACGGCGGACCGCCACGGACACCGCTGGTGTACGGTCGGCGTGTCGGCCAATGTCATCGATGCCAGCTTCAATGCCCTGTCGGACAGCATTACCTATTGCCTCTACCGGGCTGGTGCCGCTATCGACAATCCTGCGGCGGCCTGAGGTCGGGCCGCCTTTCAGGGTCCAGATAGCGGCAAGCGATGTCCAGCGGTACGAACAAGCGGGAATTGGCCAAGATGCAGGCGGACGGCGATGGGCCGGCCGTCATCCTGATCGAACCCCAGATGGGGGAGAATATCGGCGCCTGTGCGCGGGCCATGCTGAATTGCGGTCTGACTGATCTGCGTCTGGTCAATCCGCGTGATGGCTGGCCCAACGAGAAGGCGGTATCGGCATCCGCCGGCGCTACCCTGGTGCTGGACCGCGTGCGCGTGTTCGACAGTACGCCCGCCGCCATCGCCGACCTGCACAAGGTCTTCTCCACCGCCGCGCGTGTGCGCGACATGGTGAAGCCCGTCGTCACCCCGCGTGAGGCCGCGAACGAGATGCGTGGCCATTGGTCGATCGGGCGCAAGGTCGGGCTGATGTTCGGGCCCGAGCGAACGGGTCTGGTCAATGATGACATCACCCTGACCGACACGCTGATTTCCGTGCCGCTGAACCCCGGCTTCTCCTCGCTCAACCTGGGGCAGGCCGTGCTGCTGGTCGCCTATGAATGGTGGATGACGGGGGTGGAGGCGGAAGACCGCTATCTGCATACCGGCGCGTCGGAGCCGGCCACCAAGGCCGAATTGCAGAACCTGTTCGATCATCTGGAAGGCGAGCTGGAACAGTCCGGATTCTACACCCATCCGGACAAGCGCCCCTCCATGATCCGCAATGTGCGCAACACGCTGCAACGCTGTGGCATGACTGAACAGGAAGTGCGCACCTTCCACGGCGTCATTGCGGCCCTGGCCGGGCGCAAGAAGCAGCGCAAGGCGGAGGAGGGGTAACCCCCGCCAAGGCCGGCAGCCGCAGGAAACGTCAGCGTTCGCAGGTCGGGGTGAGCGTATGCGACCCCCGACATTATAAAGGCAGCGTCGGCTGTCGGGGTTCGCTCAGGCTTCCCCCGACCTGCGCACCGCCCTGGGTCGGGTCGACGGGACGGAACAAGGAAATCACGCCGCCGTCGCGCGGAAGCCCCAGGATCGGAACACCTGTCCGCGGCTGTCCTGGCGGCGCGTGTCGGCCCGTGCCTCCGCCTCGCGCTGGCGGGCGGCCTTTTCCACGGCGGCGACGCTGTTATATTTCCGGCCATCCAGGCTGCTGAACAGCGGATGGGCGGCAAAGAAGCGGTATCCCTGGCCGTCGGCGACGGCGATGCCGGCGCTGTAGCGGCCGGTTTCAATGCTGAATGCCTGATTGGTCATGATATGTGTCTCCCATCGCGGCAAATAGCATAGCCGCGCTGTACAATCGCTTGGGGCAGGTGGATGGACGCGTGACCGGACGCGTCAACAACACCGCATTCGGGTCTTGCCGGGAGGTTCAATCTGCTGAAGCGAGCGGGTTGTGTGGCCCATATTGCCCTTCCTTACCAATGGTTTGAACCAAACCACGAAGGGACTTCGTGGCGCTTTAGCGTTTGTTGACGCGGCGCAAGCTGCTGTTCGTCAAATTGCCGCGGACTGGTGGGCGTCACCCTGGACCTTGCGGTCACGGGTTCAGATTTGGTGATCCGGACGCCACTGTCAAGGGGTGAATCGCTATTTTCTGAACCTGATCAATTCCACATAACACATATGAAAACTGTTCTTTGTGTAAATTCACATTCCGTGTTGACGAAACCGGGGAAATAACAAACCTTGCATGGCGACGGCGCCCCCCGCCGAACCGGAATGCCCCCAAGGAGGCCGTTCAACATGTCGATTGCCCGTTTCGCCACCCGGCTGATTGCTGCCACCGCCCTGACCGCCACGCTTGTCGGCGGTGCGTCTGCTGCCGATCCGGTGGTGGTGCGTGCGGCCTATATCCCCGTGCTGGGGGCGGCGCAGGCCTTCGTCATCGACAGCCAGGGCTGGGATCTACGGAACGGCTTCGATCTGCAGCTGAAGCAGTTCGACAGCGGCCCCAACGCCATTCAGGCTGTGACCTCGGGCACGATCGATGCCTATATCGCCGGTGTCGCCCCCGTCATTGTGGCCAACAGCAAGGGCATCGGTATCAAGGTCGTGGCCGCCACGGCGGTGGAGGAACTGGTGGTTGCCGCCGGTCCCGATCTGGCCGGCATCTCGGCCAAGCCGGCTGAAGCCATCGCCGCCCTGTCCAAGAAGCTGGGGCGCCCGCTGAAGCTGGCGACGCAGCCCGCCGGTTCCGTGCCCAACACCTTCCTGCAATATTGGCTGTGGGAAGTGGCCAAGGTGGACAAGGCCTATGTCGAGTTAGTGCCGCAGGGTATCGACGCCACGCAGCAGGCGCTGCTGGTCGGTGCCGTGGACGGCGCCATCATCCGCGAACCCGCCCTGACCATCATCACCGACCGCAATCCGGGCGTGAAGGTGCTGGCCTATGGTGGCGACATCATGAAGAACCAGCCGGGCAATGTCATCGCCCTGACTGATGATTTCACCGCCAAGCACCCGGACATCGCCCAGAAGCTGGTCGAACTGACCGCCAAGGCGACGGAAGTGCTGAAAAAGGACAAGAAGATCGCCGTTGCCGCCGTGGAATCGGCCATCGGCAAGGGCCTGATCCCGCCGGCGACGCTGGAACGGGCGCTGGCTTCCCCGGCGGTCAAGTTCAACACCGATCCCGCCGCCATCGTGGCCGAAGTTGGCTTGGTGCAGGATTATCAGGTGAAGCTGGGCACGGTGAAGGCGGCCGTTCCCGTCGAGCAGCTCTTTGATCTGTCCTATTACAAGAAGGCCGCGGGAAAGTAAGACACCATGACCCGTTCGCCCCTTCGCCGACTGGCCCTGTCTTTACTGGGCGTTGTCCTGTTCTTCGCCCTGTGGGAGGCGCTGCCCCGGCTGGGGCTGGTCAAGGCCGTGCTGCTGCCGGCGCCCAGTGATATTCCCGCCACCTTCTGGCAGGAACTGACCTCAGGCGCCTGGGCCTCGGCCGTGCTGGAAAGCCTGCGCCATTATCTGTCGGGTCTGGTGCTGGGCTCGGCCCTGGGCGTGGCGCTGGGCGTGGCGACGGGCATGTCGCGCACGCTGGAGGATATGACCAACTGGATCGTGCGCCTGCTGCGTCCCATTCCGGGTCTGGCCTGGGTGCCGTTCGCCATCATCTGGTTCGGCGTATCCTCCACCGCGGCCAATTTCATCATCGTCGTCGGGGTGTTCTGGATCAATTACTTCGCGGCACTGGGCGCCGTACAGGCCGTGGACCGCGATCTGATTGAACTGGCCGACGCCTTCGGCCATCGCTCGCCGTTGGCCAAGCTGGTGAAGGTGATCCTGCCGGCGTCGGTCCAACCCATCATGGCCGGCCTGCGCACCGGCCTGGGGCAAGCCTGGATGGCGGTGGTGGCGGCGGAACTGTTCGGCGTGGCGGGGCTGGGCCAGCGCATGATGCAGGCCTCCTCGCTGCTGGCGACCGATATCGTCGTCGTCTACATGATCACCATGGCGCTGCTTTATGGCGTCGTCGACATGATTTTCGTCGCCCTGCGCGACCGTCTGCTGGCGTGGAAAGCATGATTTCGATCAAAGATCTGGCGCTGGCTTTCGGCCGGGATGGCGGGCAGACGACGGTACTGAAGGATTTCAACCTGGATATCCAGGACGGGGAATTCGTGGCCGTGGTGGGCGCGTCGGGCGTGGGCAAATCCACGCTGCTGCGCGTCATTGCCGGGCTGGTGAAGCCCAGTGCCGGCACGGTGACGCGCGACCATCCGGAAACGCCCGGCCGCCGCCCCTATGCCCTGGTGTTTCAGGATGCGCGGCTGCTGCCCTGGCGACGCGTCGCCAGGAACGTTGAATTCGGGCTGGAAGGGCTGGGCCTGGACAAGGCCGCGCGCCGCCGCCGTGCGCTGGACGCGCTGGAACTGGTGGGGCTGGCCGACAAGGCGGACCGCTGGCCGCACCAGCTTTCGGGTGGTCAGCGCCAGCGTGTGGCCATCGCCCGCGCCCTGGCCGTTGATCCCGACCTGCTGATGATGGATGAACCGTTCGGTGCCCTGGACGCCATCACGCGTCAGGGTTTGCAGGATGAACTGGTGGAGCTGTGGCAGCGGACGGGCAAGACCATCCTGTTTGTCACCCATGACATTGACGAGGCGGTGTATCTGGCCGACCGGGTCATCCTGCTGGCCGGCAGCCCCGCCGGCGTCCGCAGTACGGACCAAATCACGGCCCCGCGTCCGCGTCCGCGCGACGATGCCGGGGCCCGCCGCACGGCCAATGCCATCCGCGACCGCCTGTCGGGGGTGGGCGAGGCTGGCGAGGGCATCTGACATATATTTAATGTGCCAGTCTTAAATTCACGCGACAGCAAGTCGCTTAACATCCGTGCAAGGGAAGATACCCCGATCCGGTATCCAGCTATCCCTTGCCCGGAGGTTACCCATGGCCCCCCGTTCCGCACCGACGTCCACCCGCCAGAATGCCTATGCCGCTACCACCGGCAGCATCACACCGACGGGGCTCGCCGCCGGCCACACCTTCGTGCAGCCTGTGCTGGCCGAAGGTTTGCTGAAATTCGGCATCCTGGACGATCTGCTGCACCCATCCAGCGACGATGCCGATCAACCGGCCGACATCGACAGCCGTCCCGATGTCAGCAGCAGGACAACGACCACCACCGACACTGGCAGCATCACCAGTGTCAGTTTCGATGATGGCTCCACGCTGGTGGTGACGCGCAGCCACACGACCGACAACGATACGCTGACGGCGGTGCGGACTGATTCCACCGGCACCGTGACCACCGACACCCATTCGGTGACGAAGCTATCCGATACGCAGATCCAGATCAGCGATACGCACAGTGACGGCAGCAGCCGCACCACCACCATCGACAGCAGTGCGGGCACCACCCTGGTGCAGACGGTGGAAGCCGATGGCGACACCGCCACCCTGACCCTGACCCAGGACCAGACACTGGCGACCGTGACGGCGCATCTGGTGGTGACACAGGCCGATGGCGATACCGGCATCCTTGATTATTCGCTGACCCGCAGCGGTACCACGGAGACGGTGGATATTTCCGGCCAGACCGCTGACGGGGTGACGGTGGACAGTGTCATCATCATCGACGGCACGGCCCGCACCGTGAAGGTGACCGACCATCAGGGCGACATTGCCACCTACAATATCGCCACTTTCATGCACGAGGTTCATGACCATGGCCTGGTCGGCGTCGTGGCCGACGTGACCAGCGGCTATTTCGGGTGAGGTGAGGGAGCCTCCACAAGGCCGGGCGGCGGCGGAGCGGACGCAACCGTTCCCCGCCGCCCGGCAATTCCCATGACCGTCACAGCCAGTCCTGGATCCGGTACCAGAGCATGCCCAGCACCAGGGCCGGCATCTTCAACATGCCGGGGCCGGGGAAGGGCCGGTGCGGCACGCGGGCGAAGATGTCGAAACGGCCATGCTGTCCTGCAATGGCCTCTGCGATGACGCGGCCGGCGATGGCGGTCAGCGCCACGCCATGGCCGCTATAGCCCTGGGCGAAATAGGTGGTCGGGCTGATCCGGCCCAGATGGGGCAGGCGGTTCATGGTGATGGCCACATGCCCGCCCCAGCAATAGTCGATGGCAAGATCGGCCAGTTGCGGGAAATACTTCAGCATGGTGGCGCGCAGGGACTGTTTCAGCCCCGGCCGGTCGAAACCGGAATAGCTGACCCCGCCGCCGAACAGGAAACGGTTGTCGGGGCTGCGCCGGTAGTAGTTCAGCACGAAATTGACATCGGCCACGGCGATGCCTGAGGGGATCAGGGCATGGGCCCGCTCCGGGTCCATCGGTTCAGTGCCGATGATATAGGTGCCGGCGGGCATGACCCGGCTGCGGATGGGGGGACACAGACCGCCCAGATAGGCATTGCCGGCCAGGACCAGGAATTTTGCCGCCACCTTGCCTGTGGCCGTGGCCGCGACAGGGTTGGCGCCCGTGTCGATGCGTACCACGCGGCTGCCCTCATGAATGCGCACGCCCAATCGCTCGGCCGCCGCGGCCAGCCCCAGGGCGTAGTTCAGCGGATGCAGCTGCCCGCTGCCGGCATCGTACAACCCGCCCAGATAGGCGTCGGTGGCGACCATGGCGCGGGTTTCGTCACGGCTGACCATGCGGGTCTTGTCATAACCCAACCCGTCCAGTTCCGCCTTGTGTTCGGCCAGCCCCACCATGTGCCGCGGTTTCAAGGCGGCCAGCAGATATCCCCATTTCAGGTCGCAATCGATGCCGTGCCGGTCAACCAGATCGGCCAGCAGGCGCTTGGCTTCTTCCGACAGGTCCCAGAGATGGCGGGCATCGTCCTTGCCGACCCAGCCCTCGATCTCCCCGATTCCCTTGTTGAAGCCGGTCACGATCTGGCCGCCATTGCGGCCCGACGCGCCCCAGCCGACCGTCTCTGCCTCCAGCACGACGACAGACAGGCCCTTTTCTGCCAGTTCGATGGCTGTCACCAGCCCCGTATAGCCGGCGCCGATCACGCAGACATCGGCTGTCAGATCGCCCACCAGCATGGTGCGGGCGGGGGCGGCATGGGCCGTTGCGGCGTACCAGGACGGGGCGTGGGGCATGATCTTTGTCCGCTGGCCGGGAAAACGACAATACCGGCCTAATCCATCGGGTTGGGGCAGGTCAATCTGCGCCTGCGGGAATTCCACCCTTCCAGCTTAACCGTCTTTCGGATAGGGCCGCAGTTCAGAAAGTATGACTTTTTGGCGCAGGGGACGGCGACCGCATCCTGCTATTAATCTGATAAACAGTGTACAGGTCTATTATAAAGTCAAAGTTCTCATTTCGGATGGGGAAGTCGGCCATGTTCCAGTCGCTACGAATTGCCCATAAATTAGGCTTGCCGGTCCTGCTGTTTCTTTTTCCAATCGGCTATCTGCTTTATGCGCTGATCGCCCAGCAGCAGATCGCGATTGATTTCGCGCACAAGGAAGTGGCCGGCACCGAATACCTGTCCGGGCTGCAGCATGTGCATATGGCGTTGGGTCGGGCGGCGACCGGTGGCCCTGCCGCCAATGGCGCAGAGCTGGCGGCGGCCGTCACCAAGCTGGAAGCCCAGCATGGCGACGGCATGGAAAGTGCGGGCAAGGCCAAGGCCCTGTCCGACATCCTGGGCAACAAGGGGGCGGTGGAGACCGCGAAGCGGGAAGCGGCGCGGACCCTGATCGCCCAGATCGGCGACAAGTCGAACCTGATCCTGGACCCGGACCTGGACAGCTATTACGCCATGGATATCGTGGTGGTGAAGCTGCCGGCCCTGGCCGACCAGACGGCGGATCTGACCGCCATGGCCGCCAGGGCCTGGGCCGCCGACGCGACGGAAAAGGACCGTATCGCCCTGTTCGTGGCCCTGGGCCGGTTCCAGGAGACCTTGTCGGGCGTCGTCGCCTCGGCCCAGTCCGGCTATAGCGGCAACGCCGATGGCAGCCTGAAACAGGCGCTTTCCGGTCCCGTGGCGGCCGCGCAGAAGGCGGCGGAACTGCTGTCCGAAGCGGCCGACGACCGGGCATTGACGGTGGCGGAGGTGCAGGCGGCGCTGGCGGCGCAGGACAAGCTCTATACGGCCACGTCCGCGGAACTGGAACGGCTGCTGACCCAGCGCATCAGCGGCTTCCGGTCGGCGCAGCTGATCACCCTGCTGATCTCCTTCGTGCTGTTCGCCATCGGCAGCGCCGCCGTCTATCTGGTGGTCCGCCGCTTTGTCATCCAGCCGCTGGACCATCTGACGGTCGCCATGGGGCGCCTGTCGGAGGGAAAGCTGGATACCGAGGTTGACCATGCCGACAGCGGGGACGAGGTGGGGGCCATGGCCCGCGCCCTGCTGGTGTTCAAAAGCAATGCCCTGCGCAATCTGGAACTGGAAACCGAACAGGCCCGCGACCAGGAACGCCGTCTGCGCCGGCAGCAGGCGCTGGAGACGCTGACCCGCGATTTCCAGGTGGCCATCGGCACGGAGCTGCGCCGGGTGACCGACGCGGCGTCCAAGCTGGAGGAGACAGCGTCGGCCCTGTCGGCCCAGGCGGACCAGACGGCTGACCGCAGCCGTGATGCCGGCTACAGCGCCAGCCAGGCCACGGCCAATACCCAGACCGTGGCCGCCGCGACAGAGGAACTGGCCGCCAGCAGCAGCGAGATCGGGGCCCAGGCCGAACGCACAGCCGCCACCACCCGTACCGCAGTGGATGAGGCGGAGCGGGCCCGCAGCGTGATGGACGAACTGGTCAGTGTGGCCGATGGCGTGAACGCCGTCGTGCGCTTCATCCAGGATATTGCCAGCCAGACCAACCTGCTGGCGCTGAACGCCACGATCGAGGCAGCAAGGGCCGGCGATGCCGGCAAGGGCTTCGCCGTCGTGGCGTCGGAGGTGAAGGCCCTGGCCAACCAGACCGCCCAGGCCACCGACGAGATTCAGGCCAAGGTGGCGGCGGTAAAGGTGGCGGCGGACAATGCCACCGGCATCCTGTCCCACATCACCAGCACCATCTCCATCGTCGATGGCAATTCCAGCGCCATCGCCGCCGCGGTCAGCCAGCAATGCGCCGCCACGGGGGAAATCAGCCGCAATGTGACCGAAGCCGCCAACCGCACCTATGAAGTGTCGGATGCCTTGACCCTGGTCGGCGACAGCGCCGATTTCACCAAGAAGGTGTCGGGCGAACTGCTGAGCGCCGCCAATGAGCTGTCGCGGCAGTCCGACCATCTGCGCACGGAGGTGGAGGAGTTCCTGTTTGCCATGCAGACGACGGAGGACCGCCGCCGCTTCGAACGGATCGACCTGGACCGGCCGGCGTCCCTGTTCTCGGGCGATGTGGATGGCTCCGGCCACACGGGCCATCGGCTGGAAAATATCGGCCGCGGCGGCTGCGCCCTGGCCGGCCCCTTCGTGGCGGAGGTGGGCAAGACCGTGACCGTGGTGGTGGATGGCATCCGCTTCAGGGGCCGCGTCGTCACCCAGGATGGGACCGCCACCCGCGTGCAGTTCCGCCTGAACGATGCCACCACCCAGGCGCTGGACAATCTGCTGGACCGGGTGAAGGCGGCGGCCTGACGCCCCCGCCTTCCCGGTTACCGATCAGCCGGCCGACGGCGGTGGGGCGGCGAAGCGGAAGGGCTGGCCCGTTTCCAGCAGCGTCTTCAGGCGCGAAATGGATTCCGGCCAGCCGCCCGTGACCATGCGGCTGGTCAGCGTATCGCCGCCGAAATCGCCATGGGTCAGGACCAGCTTCACCGCAGCGGGCCCGGCCGGGATGATGTCCCACGTCACCTTGGACGGCGGATCACCCGTTACATCCGGGCTCCAGCGGGCGCTGAAACTGTGTGACAGGCGGCGGGGCGGGTCCATCTCCAGGATCTCGCCCACGATCATCTCGTTCCCGTTCAACAGGAAGGTGATGGAACCGCCGACGCGCCAGTCGGTGCGGGAATCCATGTCGAAATGCTGCCAGAGCGGGGTCTTGGCATCATCGGTCAGCGTCGCCCAGACGGCATCGGCCGAAGCGCGGATATAGATTTCATAGACGTGGGTCGGGCCCTTGGACATGGCGAATGCACCTTCCTCGCTCAGGTGTCGGATCGACACCATGGCCCGCGTGAAACCACGGGCGTAGTTGGATATCCAGCGGTCGCCCAGTTCCTGGATGGGAACCGGGTTCAGGTAATGGAACTTCTCCCGCCCCACCTTGCGGGTGGAGACAAGGTTCACCTCTTCCAGCACGCGCAGATGCTTCATCACCCCGAACCGCGTCAGCGGCAGGGCCTGCTCAATCTCCGTCAGCGTCCGCCCGTCGCGTTGCTGCAACAGGTCCAGGATCTGCCGACGAAGGGGATTGGCGATGGCGTCGAAGATGTCGTGCATGGGGGCTTATAGGTGACAATATGGTAACGTGTCAATTTGGTAACGTATCGGGCCTTGCGTAGGGCGCCCGCAGGGCTATCAGGGGGCCATGTCTGTCTAAAAAAGGGTGATTACCCCGACCGCAGATACTTCACCGCCGCATCCCGTTCGAACAGGTACAGCAGCGTGCGCAGCGCCTTGCCGCGTTCCGTCTCCAGTTCCGGGTCGCGCTCCACGATCAGCCTTGCATCGTCGCGCGCCACCGCCAGCAGGTCCCCATGCACGGCCACATCGGCCAGGCGGAATTCCGGGATGCCGGATTGCTTGGTGCCCAGCATTTCGCCGGCCCCGCGCAGTTCCAGGTCCTTTTCGGCGATGATGAAGCCGTCTTCGGTATCCTTCATCACCTGCAAGCGCTGCCGTGCCACCTCACCCAGCGGCTGGTAATAGAGCAGCAGGCAGGTGCTGGCCCCGGTGCCGCGGCCCACGCGGCCGCGCAGCTGGTGCAACTGGGCCAGGCCGAAACGTTCGGCATGTTCGATGACCATGATCGTGGCTTCGGGCACGTTCACCCCCACCTCGATCACCGTGGTGGCGACCAGCACGTCCAGGCGGCCTTCGGCGAAGTCGGCCATGACCTTATCCTTGTCCGGCCCCTTCATCTTGCCATGGATCAGGCCCACGCGGTCGCCCAGCCGTTCGACCAATGCCGCATGGCGATGGGTGGCGGCGGCCAGATCGACCTGCTCGCTTTCCTCCACCAACGGACAGACCCAATAGATGCGCTGGCCCGACGCGATGGCCCGGTGCAGGCCGCCGGCCACTTCCTCCAGCCGGTCGGCATGCATGACCACGGTCTTCACCGGCTGGCGGCCCGGCGGCTTTTCATCCAGGCGCGACACATCCATGTCACCATAGACGGTCAGGGTCAGGGTGCGGGGGATGGGGGTGGCGGTCATCACCAGCGTATCGACCCCGCGCCCCTTGGCCGCCAGTTGCAGGCGCTGATGCACGCCGAACTTGTGCTGTTCGTCGATGACGGCGATTGCCAGATCGGCGAAGGTCACTTCCTCCTGGAACAGGGCATGGGTGCCGACCAGGATGTCGATCTCCCCCGCCGCCAGCCGTTCCAGCAATGCTGCCCGCGCCTTGCCCTTGTCGCGCCCCGTCAGCACGGCGAGATTAACGCCCGCCGCGGCGCACAGCGGCGCCAGCGTGTCGGCATGCTGGCGGGCCAGGATTTCGGTCGGCGCCATCAGGGCCGCCTGTGCCCCCGTTTCCACGGCGTTCAGCATGGCCATCAGGGCGACGATGGTCTTGCCGCTGCCCACATCGCCCTGCAACAGACGCAGCATGCGGGCATTGTCGGCCATGTCGGCATAGATCTCCGCCAGCGACCGGTCCTGCGCGCCGGTCAGGCGATAGGGCAGGGCGGCGGTGACCGCGGCACGCAACCGCCCGTCGCCCGCCGTGACCCGGCCCGCCAGCTTGCGCTGCTGCGCGCGGACCAGGACCAGGGCCAGCTGGTTGGCCAGCAGCTCGTCAAAGGCCAGCCGCTGACGCACGGGACCCAGCGGGTTGATGTCGGCTTCATCCACGGGATTGTGCAGGCGGGTCAGCGCGCTGTGCCAGTCAGGCCAGTCCCGCCGCTTCAGCCAGGCGGCATCCTGCCATTCCGGCAATTCCGGGGTGCGCTCCAGGGCCGCCTGGATGGCCGTGCGCAGCGGCTTGGGGTTTAACCCGCCGGTCAGCGGATATGTCGGCTCCGTCGCCGATGGCGGCGCGCCTTCGTCCGCCGGGGCGGCATGGTCGGGATGGGCAATCTGCAGGTGATTATTGTAATATTCCGCCTTGCCCGACACGGTGATCATCGTGCCCACGGGCAACTTCTTTTCCAGCCAGTCGCCCTTGATATGGAAATAGACCAGATCCATGGCCCCGCTATGGTCCATGCAGCGGATGCGATAGGGCCGGCTGTGCGACAAAGGCGGCACATGCCCATCCACCCGCACCGTCAGCACCACATGCCGCCCGTCCGGCGCCTCGGCAATGGAGGGCACCTGGATGCGGTCGACGATGCCCACGGGCTTGTGCCACAGTAGGTCAACGACATGTGGCCCGGCCAGCCGTTCGGCCAGCTTGCCAAGGCGCGGACCCAGGCCGGGCAGGCTGGTTACAGGCGCGAAAAGCGGGAACAGGATGGCGGGACGCAAGGGTTGACCCTATCTGTCGCGGGGGATGGGGCAGGGGACGGCTGACAGGCCGCCCTGACCGTTCTATATCAAAGCCCAGCTTCAAACCGGAACCAAGATCATGAATGACCTGCCCGACATTGAACTGGACGCCCGCCGCAAGCGTCTGATCTTCCGCAGCGACCATCGCGGGACCAAGGAGATGGATCTGCTGCTGGGCAGCTTCGCCCGCCGCAACATCGCCACGCTGGACGAGGCGCTGGTGGATCGGTTCGAGGTGATGCTGGAACTGTCGGACCCCGATCTTTACAACTGGATCACCGGCCAGGAACCGACCCCGCCGGAATGGGAAGGCCCGCTGATGGACATGCTGCGGGCGCATCGGTATCGGTGAGGGGGATGGGGGTGATGGAGGGCCGAAACGCGTTCCGTCACCTTCTATATGCTTTCCCCGCGAAAGCGGGGATCCAGGGGCCACAGGCTCAACTGTGGTTCCAAGCGGCCCCTGGACCCCCGCTTTCGCGGGGGAGGCAGCTTTGAGCGATTGGAAACGGTGAGCCAAACCACCCCGTCCCCCTTTTGTTCCCATCCGCCGCGACCCCTGCTATAACCCGCGCACCCGTGCCGCAGACAAAGCAAGTGCCATGAGCCTGATCCCCACGCCCGACTTCGCGCTGAACCTGGGCCATCCCCGTCGTCTGCTGCTGTCGGGTGCGCCTGATGGTCAGGATGCGCGTATCCTGGCAGCGCTGGCCCGGCGCGGCGGGGCGGCAGGATTGCTGCACATTGCCAGCGATGATGCGCGCGCCGCCCGGCTGGCCGAGGCCGTGTCGTTCTTCGACCCGTCGGTGGAGGTGATCAGCTTTCCGGCCTGGGACTGTCTGCCCTATGACCGCGTGTCGCCCAACGGGGAGATCGTGGCCCAGCGCATCACGGCCCTGACCCGGCTGCTGCGCCCGGCGGGCAAGGGGGCGTCGGCCATTCTGGTCATCACCACGGTGAACGCGGCGGTGCAGAAGGTGCCGCCGCGCCTGGCCTTCCGCAATTCCAGCTTCAGCGCCAAGGTCGGGAGCCGCGTGAATGTGGCGGAGCTGCAGCGCTTCCTGTCGCAGAACGGCTATATTCGGGCGCAGACGGTGCGGGAGCCGGGGGAATTCGCCGTGCGCGGCGGCATCATCGACCTGTTCCCGCCCGGCAGTGCAGAGGCGCTGCGCCTGGACCTGTTCGGTGACGATCTGGACGGGGTGCGCAGCTTCGATCCCATGACGCAGCTGACGGTGGAAAAGCGCGACGGCTTCCTGCTGATGCCCATGTCGGAAGTGTTCCTGGACGAAATGTCGATCCAGCGCTTCCGCACCGGCTATCGTGAGCATTTCGGCGCCGTCATGGATGACGATCCGCTGTACGAGGCGGTGAGTGCGGCGCGCAAGCATGCCGGCATGGAACATTGGCTGCCGCTGTTCCACAGCTCCATGGAAACGCTGTTTGACTATCTGCCCGACGCGTCGGTGACGCTGGACCCCGATGTCGAACAGGCCCGCGACGAGCGGCTGGAACAGATCCAGGATTTCTACAATGCCCGCCGCAGCATGGTGGAGGCGGAGAAGAAGTCCGGCAACCCCGTCTATAAGCCCATCCCGCCGTCGCTGCTGTTCGTTGATGGCGATACGTTCGACCGGCATCTTTCCGTGCGCGCCGTGGCCCAGCTCTCGCCCTTCGCCGCGATCGAGGGGGAGACGTCCAACAAGGACATGGTCGATGGCGGCGGGCGCAAGGGCCGCGACTTTGCAGACGCGCGCGTGCAGTCCGGCGTCAATGTCTATGACGTGCTGCGTGACCATATCGGGGCGCTGACGGCGGACGGCCGGACAACGGTCATCGCCGGCTATACGGCCGGGTCGCGCGACCGGTTGCTGTCGGTGCTGAAGGAACATGGCCTGAACCGGTTGAAGGCCGTGGATGCCTGGGCCGACCTGTTGTCGCTGGACAAGGGCACGACGGCGCTGATCGTGCTGCCGCTGGACCATGGGTTCACCGCGCCCGGTCTGGCCGTCATCACCGAACAGGACATCCTGGGCGACCGTCTGGTCCGCGCCGGGTCGAAGAAGAAGCGCCGCAACGCCAATTTCATCGCCGAGGCGGCGTCGCTCAACCAAGGCGATTTCGTTGTCCATATCGATCATGGCATCGGCAAATATGATGGTCTGGAGACCCTGACTGTCGGCGGCGCCCCGCATGATTGCCTGCGCATCATCTATGATGGCGGCGACAAGCTCTATGTCCCGGTGGAGAATATCGAGGTCCTGTCCCGCTATGGCAGCGAGGAGGCGGGCGCCAATCTGGACAAGCTGGGCGGTGCCGGCTGGCAGTCGCGCAAGGCCCGCGTCAAGCGCCGCCTGAAGGACATGGCCGACGCCCTGCTGCGCATCGCGGCCGAACGCGCGCTGCGCCGGGCCGATGCCGTGCCCATCCCCGATGGCGCCTGGGACGAATTCTGCGCCCGCTTCCCCTATGCGGAAACGGACGACCAGTTGCGGGCCATCGATGACGTGATCGAGGATATGGGCTCCGGCAAACCCATGGACCGGCTGATCTGCGGCGATGTCGGCTTCGGCAAGACGGAGGTGGCCTTGCGCGCCGCCTTCCTGGCTGTGATGGCCGGCCGCCAGGTGGCCGTCGTCGTGCCCACAACGCTGCTGGCCCGCCAGCATAGCCGCACCTTTGAGGCGCGCTTTGCCGGCCTGCCCGTGCGCATCGGGCAATTGTCGCGCATGGTGACGACCAAGGACGCCAACCTGACCAAGCAGGGCGTTTCCGACGGCACCGTCGATATCGTCATCGGTACCCATGCGCTGCTGGGCAAGGGCGTGGATTTCAAGCGTCTGGGCCTGGTCATCGTGGACGAGGAACAGCATTTCGGCGTGAAGCAGAAGGAACGGCTGAAGGAACTGCGCGCCGATGTGCATGTGCTGACCCTGTCGGCCACGCCCATTCCGCGCACCCTGCAACTGGCTTTGTCGGGTGTGCGTGAATTGTCGGTCATCGCCACGCCGCCCGTGGACCGCCTGGCCGTGCGCACCTTCGTCCTGCCCTTTGACCCAGTGGTCATCCGCGAGGCGATCATGCGCGAGCATCATCGCGGCGGGCAGAGCTTCTATGTCTGCCCGCGCGTGGAAGATCTGGACAAGGTCCGCGTGCGGCTGGAGGAACTGGTGCCGGAGGTGAAGCTGATCACCGCCCATGGCCAGATGGCGGCCACGGAGCTGGAGGACGTGATGACGGCCTTCGATGACGGCAAATATGACGTGCTGCTGGCCACCAACATCATCGAAAGCGGTCTGGACATCCCCCGCGCCAATACCATGATCGTCCACCGCGCCGACCTGTTCGGTCTGGCCCAGCTCTACCAGATCCGCGGACGCGTCGGCCGGTCCAAGGTGCGTGGCTACGCCTATCTGACCTACCAGCCCAAGACGGTTCTGTCCGCGACAGCCCAGCAGCGCCTGCATGTGCTGGAGACCCTGGACAGTCTGGGGGCTGGCTTCCAGCTGGCCAGCCACGACATGGATATCCGCGGCGCCGGCAACCTGCTGGGCGAGGAACAGTCGGGCCAGATCCGTGAGGTGGGCGTGGAGCTTTACCAGCAGATGCTGGAAGAAGCGGTGGAGGCGGCGCGGGGCGGCCTGTCGGACGCGCAGGTGGCCGAAGATGCCTGGTCGCCGCAGATCGCGCTGGGCATGCCAGTCCTGATCCCCGACAGCTACGTCCCTGACCTGGGCGTGCGCCTGACACTTTATCGCCGCCTGTCCGACCTGGACAGCAAGGACGAGGTGGAGGCGTTCGGCGTGGAACTGATCGACCGGTTCGGCAAGCTGCCGCCAGAGGTCGATAATCTGCTGCGCCTGATGGAGATCAAGCGCCTTTGCCGGGAAGCCGGTGTCTCCAACCTGGATGCGGGTCCGAAGGGGGCCGTCATCGGTTTTCGCAACAATAACTTTAAGAACCCGGCTAAGCTGGTTGAATTCATTCAGAAGCAGGCGGGCACGGCCAAGCTGCGCCCCGACCATAAGCTGGTCTTCCTGCGCCCCTGGGACGCGGAGGAGACGCGACTGGCGGGTGCCCGCACCCTGATGCAGGCCCTGGCCCAGATGGCGGCGGGCGAACGGGTAACGGCCGATCTGCCGCCCCCACCGCCGCCCCCTCCACCCCCGCCGCCGCCCAAACCGCTGGTGAAGCGCCCGCCCTTTGGGGCAGCGAAGCGGCGGTGGTGAAATATGATAAGAAATTCGAATATGACTTTCAAATTACAGTCGATGCATCTTATATTGCGGTTTCAAATTGCATATGGAGCGTTAGAATGTCGGGAAAGCTTGCAATTTTGATGTTAGGTAATCAAGGAGCTGGGAAGTCGACGACTTGGTATGGTTTATTTGAAGCGTGCGTAAAGACGGGAAAGAATTTGAGGTCTCTTTATGTAACTAAATCTCATTATGTTGATGATGTCTTTCTGATAAATGGCTCTCCAGAGGAAAGTGATAAAGATGTGGGCGTCATTCTGAGAGATGTTGATCCAAATATAGTCCTTTGCTCCACTCAGTATGTTGGCGGAAATAATACCATAGAGTTTTTTGTAAATAATGGATATGATGTTAATGTTTTCTGGCTGAATCCGGGGTATGGAGACGATTCTGAATACAAAGATTCCCATGGTCTTGTAGAAAAATTCCTGAGTGTCGGTGTGAATTGGAGGGTAAGAAACGGGAATATTTCTCCAGAAGGACGTATTCAGGAAATTAAAGAGCTGATTTTTGGTTGGGCTTCGTTTAGGAATCTAATCAACACAAATTTTTGAGATGCCTGTTACACAAAGTAATGTGCCCAGGCGAGTCTATTTACCCCGCCACCTCGTCCCGCGCCAGGTCCAGCATGGGCAGGAAGGCGGTATGTTCCTGGGCGCCTGACAGGGCGTAGCGGCGGTCGAAGATGTAGCAGGGGACGGCCTGTACGCCCAATTGCCTTGCCTGGCCGTCGCTGGCGCGGACGGCGGCCGTGTCCACGTCGCCGGCCAGATATGTCGCCACCTCGTCCATGTCCAGCCCCTGTTCGCCGGCGATACGGACCAGTTCCGTTGGGTCGCCGATATCGCGACCCTGTTGGAAATGCCCCTGGAACAGGGCCATGGTCATGGGGGTGGCCTTGCCGAACCGTTCAGCGAAGCGGACCAGACGATGGGCCTGCAGGGTGCTGGGGATGCGCCGGATCAGGTCCAGGCGCAGAAACAGCTTGTCGCGGGATGCCGCCTGTTCGACCACGGCATTCATCTGCCGGGCCCGTTCCGGGCCGCCGAACTTGGCCGTGAAATACAGATCGCGGGCCATGCCGCCGGCCGGCAGGTCCGGGTTCAGCTGAAACGGCATCCAGCGGATATCGACGCGCACGCCGGGCCGTTCAGCCAGGGCGCGATCCAGCCGCACCTTGCCCAGATAGCACCAGGGACAAATCAGGTCTGAATAAATCTCGATCAGCATCCCAAGGTCCCCGCCGATGACAGGCGCCCATCATACGCCGATCGGGCGCGGGCGGCGAGGAGAAGCACAACCTTCCTGATGCACTGACCATTGCGCCGCAAGGCGCGAAGGATCATGATGGCCGTTACGATTTTGTGACGGGGTGGGGCGGAAGGTCGCGATGGTGGAGAATAGCGCGACGGCACGGCAGATGGCGTCCGCCTTTGTCGGCCATACCACCCTGTTGCTGGCCGTCAACCTGACCCACGACATGGACCCGGTGCTGGACGGGCTTCTGCAGCGTGACGTGCCGGGGGCGGAGGAACTGCTGGACGATCAGGTGCTGATCGGACAGGTGATCCGCGCCCCGCGTGGTGATCCGCGCCTGGAACGGACGCTGGCCTGGCTGGAACAGGTCTGGTTCGCGCAGGAGGATCATGGGGATGTCGATCCCCTGGTCCTGGTCGAACTGGCGCAACGACGGGATACGCCGGTTGTGTTCGATCTGGATGATGGGCTGAACGGCGCGGCGCATCTACTGGATCTGCTGATCCGGCAATGCAAGGGGCTCCGTGATGTCGAAGGGCTGACCGCTGTCCTGGCGCTGCTGCGGCAGTGGCAGAGCGATCGGTCGCGGGAAACGCTGGTAGAACTGGAACGGGTCTGCCTGCCATTGCTGGGCCGGGACGAAGGCACGCCCGCCACTGAACAGGTAAGGCGTATCCGTTTTCTGGCGGTGGAAGGGGCCTTGCCCGCGTCGGAATATCTGACGCTGCATTTCGATCCCCAATCGCTGGGCGATTGGGACATGGGCGAACTGACCCGTCTGGTCCGCACCCGCTATCCGTTGCTGCGCCGGTCGGATGTGGAAGCGATGGTTGATCGCCATGTGCCCGCGCACCGGGCGGCTGTCGCCTGATCCCCGAAAAGGCAAACGCCGCGCCCGGAAAAAAGGCGCGGCGTTCTATCTGGCCGATCAAGTCGGCGTTAAGGCGCGCTCAACGCGGTAGCCAGGGCCTGGGCTTCCGGCCGGTAGAAATGCCGGTCGACCAGGATGGCGCGCGGTTCCGTCTTCTGGCCATAGAACTTGTCGTTGAACTCGCTGCGCGGGGCGATGACCGACCCTTCCACGGCCATGCCGCCGAACAGGCCGCTGGTCTTGGCATAGACATAGATGTCCGCAGACAGGCCGACCCCGTAGGAGGCACCGACGCCCGTGCCCAGTTCGCCGATGGCGACATTGGCATCGGCGCCCAGCTTCACCTTGCGGTCGATGACGGCGTCCAGACCCTTCTGGGTCATGATCACCATCATCATTTCCGACGCCTGACCACCGAATTGCAGGCCGAAGCTGGCTTCCGCCAGCGTGTAAAAGGCAGGACCGCTCCAAGCCCCGTCATCGCCGCGCGCCACCATCACGCCCGTGCCCCCGCCACCGCCGACAAAGAAGCCGGCCTGAATGACACTGGGCAGGATCATGACGGCGCGGGCCCGGCCGACCAGGGATTTCAGGTCCTTATATTGCGGGTCGGTCAGCAGGGTCAGCGCGGTCACGCGGGCCCGTTCGACCATCAGTTCGGGTTCCGTCAGGGCCTGGGCCGGACGCACCAGGGCGGAAACCGCCAGGGTCAGGCCGAACAGGGCCATCACGAAACGCTTCATCTTGTCGCTCCATTGCTTCCGTGCGAACGTCTTCTCATGCCCGCAAACCCTGCCTAAGGCAAGCGGCGCTAACAGGGCGGAATATTGGCACCGACAAGGCGCCATTGTGCCGGTTGCCCTGCGATCGCCAGATGGTCCAGCCGGAACAGGTGCCAATGGTCCACCGCCACCGACAGCACACCTGATGGCGGCAGGCTCAGCGCCAGGGCCAGGGCCGCGCGGATGGGGCCGGCATGACCGACCATGATGATGTCGCGCCCGGCATGCGTCGCGGTCTCCCGCCCGATGGCGGCCTGCACCCGGTTGCACAGGGCCGCGAAGCTTTCGCCGCCCGGCGGGACATTGCCGGCGGCATCCTGCCAGAATCGGGACGACGTGTGCGGATCGTCATCCCAGATCTGCTGATGCGTGCGGCCCTGCCAGTCGCCGAAATCCTGCTCCGTCAGGTCGGGCACGATGTGGCAGGGGGCATCCGGGTGCAGTGCCTGCGCACAAAACTGGCTGCGCGACAGCGGCGTGGTCAGCCAGACGGCCCCGGCGGGCAGGCGACGACGGGCGCCGTCAATCATTCCGGTATCAGAAAGATCGACCGCTGCGTCCAGCTGTCCTGCGATGGTGCCCGCCGGCAACAGCAGGGGTGCGTGCCGCACCCACCACCAGCGGGTGACAAGCACAGCATCATTCATGTCGAAGCCGGAATGACAGCCGCCAGAGCCAGCAGGAAGCCGATTTCCGCCATCTGCTGGGCTGTGCCCAGCACATCGCCGGTGATGCCGCCGATCTGTCGGCGGGCCAGCTGTGCCACGGCCCAGACGGCCCCCACCGACACAGCCATGACCGACAGGCTGACCATGCCCGATGCCAGATGCAGCTTGGCCAGGGTCGTGGTGGCCAGGGTGAAGCCGATCAGGGCGGCGACCATGGCGCGGGCGCGGTCGGGCCGGCCCTGGCTGGCGGCCGTGCCGGTCTGGCGGGCGTCGGGCAGGGAGATGCGCATCCAGGGCAGCAGCCCGCGGGAGAAGGCATGCGCCCCGATCAGGGCCAGGGTAACGGCGCGCGGATCGGCCAGGGTGGCGATCGCGCCCACGCGGGCCAGCACCACCAGGATCAGCGCCACCGATCCATAGGTGCCGACGCGGCTGTCCTTCATGATGGCCAGCTTGGCTTCCCGGTCGCGGCCGCCACCGAACCCGTCGGCGACATCGGCCAGCCCATCCTCGTGCAGGGCACCGGTCAGCCAGGTCAGGCCGGCGACCGTGACGATGGCGGCCAGCAACGGCGCCAGCCCGGCGATACCCAGGAACCAGTAGGCGATGCCCCCGACGGTGCCGATCAGCGCGCCCACGATGGGGAACCAGGCCATGGCGCGCCGATCCAGATCGGCCGGCCATTCCCCTTTCCAGCGGATCGGCAGGCGCGTCAGGAAGATCAGGGCGGCCACGAACTCGCCAAGCGGTTGGGGCCTGTGCTGCTTTGTTGCATCGCTCATGACATCGGTATAGGCCAGTGTGGCTTTCACCGCCAGCGCCGTTCCGGCACCCGTGCAGGGAGCCAGCGGCGTCGTACCCGTCGACCCGTTACAGGAATATCCCCATGTCCGGCCATGATCACCACCATCACCACCATCACGACAATGATGACGGTGTGCCCAGTATGGAGGAGATCCGCCGCGTCCTGCCCGAATTGCCGGGCCCGGACCTGGAGGCGGGAACGGCCGCCCTGCAGCGTGAACAGACCCTGCTGAAGCCCCCCGGCGCCCTGGGCCGGATGGAGGAACTGGTGCAGTGGCTTGCCACCTGGCAGGCCAAGGCGCCGCCGGAGCTGACCCATCCGCGCATCGTCGTCTTCGCCGGCGCCCATGGCGTGGCCCAGCGCGGCGTGTCGGCCTATCCGCCGGCCGTGACGGGGCAGATGGTGCAGGCCTTCCTCAACGGCCATGCCGCGATCAACCAGCTGGCCGAACTGCACGACGCGGACCTGCGTGTGCATGAGATGGATCTGGACCACCCGACGGCCGATTTCACCCAGGGCCCCGCCATGGACGAGGCGACCTGCGCCCGTGCCACGGCCTATGGCATGATGGCGGTGGAGCCGGGCCTGCACCTGCTGTGCGTGGGTGAAATGGGCATCGGCAACACCACGGCCGCATCCGCACTGTGCGCCGCCCTGTTCGGCGGAACCGCCGCCGATTGGGTCGGCCCTGGCACGGGTGTCGATGCCGCCGGCATCCAGCGCAAGATCGCCGCGGTGGAGGCGGGGCTGGCCGCCAATCCCGCGGCGCTGACCGACCCGTTCGAGGCGCTGCGCTGCCTGGGCGGGCAGGAATTCGCCGCCATTGTCGGTGCTATCATCGCCTGTCGTCTGGCCCGCGTTCCGGTGGTGCTGGACGGCTTTGCCTGCACGGCGGCCGCCGCCGTGCTGTACAAGGCCGATCCCAAGGCCCTGGACCATTGCATCGTCGCGCATAAGAGCGCCGAGCCCGGCCATGCCCGCCTGCTGGCCGCCATCAACAAGCGTCCGCTGTTTGAATTCGACATGCGCCTGGGCGAGGCGTCGGGCGCGGCCCTGGCCATTCCCATCCTGCGTTCCGCGCTCGCCTGCCACCTGAACATGGCCACCTTCGCCGAGGCTGGCGTATCGCAGAAGGCCTGAGGCCGAACCGGAGCCCGTCCCATGTCCGCCATCACCATCGACCGCGCCCTGCAGGCGCGGTGCCAGACCTTCCTGCATGGTCATGGGCCGATCAGCCCGCGCGACTGGATGACCCGCATGCTGGCCTTGCCGGAGGCGGACTGGCAGGGCGACCTCTATAATGCCGGGCCGGCGGTCACAGCGCTGGAAGGGCAGGTGGCGCATCTGCTGGGCAAGCCGGCGTCGCTGTTCTTCCATAAGGCGGTGGTGGGGCAGCAGGCGGTGCTGTTTTCCCATCGCGAACGCACGGGCCGCCGGCTGGTGGCCGTGCATCCCAAAAGCCACATCGCCATCGACGAATCCGACGCGGTTGAGCGGCTGAGCGATATCAGGCTGGTGCGGATCGGCTCCGATGATGCGCCCTTCACCCTGGCCGATTTGAAGGCCGTGGCCGAGCCGCTGGCGGCGGTAGTATTGGAACTGCCTTTGCGCAACGCGGCCTTCCGGGCGCTGCCCTGGGAGGAACTGGTCGCCATTTCCCGCTGGTGCCGGGAACAGGGCATTGCCCTGCATCTGGACGGCGCCCGCCTGTGGGAGGTGCAGCCCTGGTACGGTCGCCCGCTGGCGGAAATCGCCGCACTGGCCGACAGTGTCTATGTCAGCCTTTACAAGGGGCTGGGTGCGCCGGGTGGATCGCTGATCGCCGGGCATCTGGGCTTTCTTGAAACGCTGAAGCCCTGGCGGTCGCGCATGGGCGGCAATCTCTATTCCGCCTTTCCCTATGTGCTGGGCGGGCTGGACGGTCTGCGCCGGTATCTGCCCCGAATGGGGGATTACCATGCCGGGGCCGTCGCCCTGGCCGATGCCCTGTCGCGGCGGGAGGCGCCGCGCGCCGCCGATCAGGTGGTGTGCAATTCCTTCCGGCTGGTCTGGCCGGTTGCCGCCCCGGCCCTGGCCCGCGCCCTGACGGACCTGGCGACGGGCGACGGGGTCTGGTGCTTTGGCCGCGTCCTGCCCTTGCCCGTGGCTGGATATTGCTTCACCGAGATGGTGGTCGGGGAGGCGACGCTGGCCCATGGCGTGGCCGCCGTGGCCGACCGGCTGGCCACCCTGCTGGCCGCTGCCCGCCAGGTGGCATAGAACC
This sequence comes from Niveispirillum sp. FG148, assembly GCF_057809655.1. Taxonomy (NCBI): domain Bacteria; kingdom Pseudomonadati; phylum Pseudomonadota; class Alphaproteobacteria; order Rhodospirillales; family Azospirillaceae; genus Niveispirillum; species Niveispirillum sp. FG148. The sequence goes on along the minus strand of NZ_JBMDKJ010000010.1, from coordinate 1,929 downwards.
CCGCGTTCCCCCCTCGCAGGGGCGGTATCCGTCAAGGCCGGGTGACCCGTTCCGGTCCCCATGCTAAGAACCCGCCGCCGAAGGCGAAGCAGGGGAAGGGTGCCATGAAGATTCTGGTCGTGGGTTCCGGTGGTCGCGAACATGCGCTGTGCTGGGCCATCAAGCGTTCGCCCCTGTGCGACCGGCTCTACTGCGCCCCCGGCAATGCCGGCATCGCCGCCGTGGCTGAATGCGTGCCCCTGTCCGGCAATGACGTGGCCGGCATCACCGCCTTTGCCCAGGAACAGGGCATTGAATTCGTCGTGGTCGGGCCGGAGGAGCCGCTGGTGCTGGGCCTGGCCGACAGCCTGCGCGCCGCCGGCATCGCCACTTTCGGCCCATCAGCGGAAGCCGCCGCGCTGGAAGGCTCCAAGGGCTTCATGAAGGATGCCGTGGCCCGCTTCGGTGTGCCCACGGCCGCCTATGGCCGCTTCACCGATGTGGCGTCCGCCAAGGAATTTGTTGCCCGCCAGGGCGCGCCCATCGTCGTGAAGACGGACGGGCTGGCCGCCGGCAAGGGCGTGACCATCTGCCAGAGCGTGGACGAGGCCTTTGCTGCCATCGACGAGGCCATGGTCGGCCGCCGCTTCGGCGATGCCGGGGCCGAACTGGTGATCGAGGAATTCCTGGATGGGGAGGAGGCCAGCTTCTTCGCCATCTGCGACGGCACCAATGCCGTCGCCCTGGCCGGGGCCCAGGACCATAAACGCGCCTTTGACGGCGACCTGGGCCCCAACACGGGCGGCATGGGCACCTACAGCCCGGCTCCGGTGCTGACGCCCGATCTGGAAGCCCGCATCATGCAGGAAATGATCCTGCCGACCGTGAAGGGCATGGCGGCAGAGGGCAAGCCCTTCATCGGCGTGCTGTTCGCTGGCATAATGGTGGTGAATGGCCCCGATGGTCAGCCCGTGCCCAAGCTGCTGGAATATAATGTCCGCTTCGGCGACCCGGAATGCCAGGTGCTGATGCGTCGGCTGAAATCCGATCTGGTGCCGCTGCTGCTGGCCGCCGCCCAGGGCGATGTGTCGGGCAGCGAGCCGGAATGGCATGACGAGGCCGCCCTGTGCGTCGTCATGGCCGCCAACGGCTATCCCGGCGACTATATAAAGGGCACGCGTATCGGCAATCTGGATCAGGCTGGGCAGGTGGATGGGGTGGAGATATTCCATGCCGGCACCAAGACCGGGGCCGATGGCGCCATCCTGGCCAATGGCGGGCGTGTGCTGGGCGTGACGGCCATCGCCCCCCGCGTTGCCGACGCCCGCGCCCAGGCCTATGAGGCCGTGGACCGCATCGACTGGAAGGAAGGCTTCTGCCGCCGCGACATCGCCTGGCGCGCCATGGCGCGTGGCCTTTAAGGGGAAGGGGATCAGCCAATGACTAGCGTCACCCTCTACGGCATCAAGAATTGCGATACCATGAAGAAGGCCCGCACCTGGCTGGAGGCCAAGGGCGTGGCGCATCACTTCCATGACTACAAGGTGGCGGGCATCGACCGGGATCGCCTGTCCGCCTGGGTCGATGCGCTGGGCTGGGAGGTGCTGCTGAACCGGGCCGGCACGACCTTCAAGAAGCTGCCCGATGCGGCCAAGGAAGGGCTGGACCGGGAGAAGGCCATCGCCCTGATGCTGGACCAGCCTTCCATGATCAAGCGGCCGGTGCTGGACATTGGCGGGCGCCTGCTGGTCGGCTTCAAGCCGGAACAGTATGAGGCGGCATTCTGATTACGCGATCCTGACGTCGCCTCACGGAAGTGGAGCGACGATTGGGATAAACCCAAAACAAAAAAACGCGCCCGGCGGGGCGCGTTTTTTGGAAAGGTCTTGCTTGGATGGCTCCCAGGGAGGGATTCGAACCCCCGACCGGGCGGTTAACAGCCGCCTGCTC